>DASXJO010000801.1:0-5968 GCA_036497385.1 Candidatus Angelobacter sp.
TTGATTAGAAACTCCTTCTCCAGCGACATTCTTCTCCTGGATTGCTAAAAGTGAAAATCTTCTGAATAAAGCTTCCGGTAGTTTCAAAATGGAACTCCGGATCGCGCGAGAGGAAATCCCGGCGCTCAACGGGATGGAAGCACAGCATCATAGGGAATCGGCTTGAGCTGGCGTGTAAGTCGTTCATTCTCATTCACTACAAGTTCCTGGCCCAGTTCCTCCACGGCGTTCAGAATCCCGGGATCCATCCAGGCAAAGGGAGCAATGCTTTCGAAAGCAAACAATCGATAGGCCCCAGGTCTAACCCCTTTGAAAATGAACGCGCCACGGCTATCGGTGCCAGTAAAACGATATGCATGCGGCGAAGGCCTCAGCTCTGTTTCCATGGGAACAAGAACGACTGTTGCCTGCTGCGGCTGGCCTTCCTCCCCCACAATGCCGGTAAGCTGGCCGCCGTTTGCGGCTAAGACCACACGCAATGGCCCTCGCGCACCCGGTGGCAGATTCAGTTGCCCGCCGGTGGAGCGTATATCACCGAAGCTAATGTTCTTGATCCAGATGCCTTCCGGCAAATGTTCCACTGAGAGTATCCACGTTCCCGGCAGTACTCCGGAAAGGCGAATGCTTCCGTCTGAATTAACAGCAGCCGCTGGGGCGGGACCGGGTAACAGCCCTTCAGCCGGTAACAATCGCACCACAAGATTGGCAGGAACCGCCGAGCCGTCATCCATCAAGACGGTTCCGTGGGCCTCTACGGCTGGTACCACGTGGATTGGCAGCTCTTCCGGCGGGACGCCCACCGTGATCTCAATGGGCACTCTGGCAGAGAAGACTTCTCCCTTGATCAACTGAGAAGCCACCAAGAAGTACGATCCGGGAGCAACACGTCTGATTTCAAACTTTCCTGTAGCCGGATCCACCACCGCCGTTGCCCGATCAATATAAGAAGCGAAACCGTGATCATTGTGAGCAAGAATGACCTGGATCTGGTTTGAGTCAAACTTCACAGGACCGGAGACCCGCCCGCGCAACGTGGTCGCGCGAATGCTTTGCAATCGAAAATCTATCTGCTGAATGTCACCACCTTCAGGCACAGGGACCGCGGATGCGGATTCAAGCTCAACTACGCCGGGGTAATAGAGAGGAACGTAAGCGTCCTGAACTTCGGGGACAAGCGCACCGGCTTCCATGGGGTGAGATAACGGCGAACCTTTAGGTGTGGCAAGAACAAAGTAGCGGCCGG
Source organism: Candidatus Angelobacter sp. (assembly GCA_036497385.1). Lineage (GTDB taxonomy): Bacteria > Acidobacteriota > Terriglobia > Terriglobales > Acidobacteriaceae > Angelobacter. The sequence goes on from DASXJO010000801.1 coordinate 1,244, forward strand.
CGGGAAGATCGTAACAGCGGTACTCTCCGCGATCATTAGAGCTGGCGCCAGCTACTGGAATAAGTTGTCTCATGCCGCTCGCGTAGCTTACGCGTAACACCTGAATCCCGACTCCCTGTAAAGGATCTCCATCTTGATCGAGCACACGTCCGGAAAGAGCACCCAATGGAGTGATTCTAAAGGCAATGTCGTGAAGCTCCTGGCCTGGTGCAACAGTCAGTACACTGCCAGTCCCTTCCGGGACGCCTGAGCCGTAACTCTGGCGGGCAAAACCTTCTCTTTCCACCCAGAGACGATACGAACCTGGTCCGAGCTCAAGATGAAAATGACCTTGAATATCTGTGTCCCGGCTAATGGGTGAAGCAGCCGGATCACTGCCAGACGCGATTCTGGTGTAGATCACATGCGCTCCCTTTACAGGCGCGCCGGTCAACTTGTTTGTGACTGTTCCTTCCACCAGCACCTCAGGCTCAGATGGAAGAGCCCGCAGCGAAAGACTTATCGAGAGGATGAAAAGAACAAAGAGAGATCGTGTGAATACAAGCATTGTTTGGGAAATCCCGCGCCATTATAAGCGGAAACCGTTCATGCGAAACTGGCCAGCGGAAATCATCCTAAACATAGAATTTGTTTGGAACAAAACAGGTTTGGGTGTGTGACCCGAAGGAATTAGGTGTGCTAGAAACAACAATGAGGCAGGAGTGTCCGGTGAAGATGTTGGCGCTAAGAAATCTCGCTTTCGTTCAACTTACAAAAAATTAGGCCAGAGTCTTTCCGGAAACCCTGGCCTTTAAAATTGTGTAACCGATTTAAGGGGTGTGGCGGATGAACCTGACTTTCATAGTAGTAGATTCAAAACGGCGCTAAAAAATATAGTGCGGCAGGATGAAATCTGAAGTCGGTCACTTGATCGGAGATGAGGAGAGAGTCCGGAATGTGGCGTGCTGAGACTTACTGCTTCGGCGCATCCACCAGATAGGGCGCCAGGTCCGGATTGCTAATCACTATGGTCGCGCCCTGCACCTGGATTGGCTCCGGCGGCATTTTCACCTGACCAACGGGAACTTTCATTCCTTCTGGTAAATTTTTTACCGGAACCAGAGTCACAGTGAGTTCGCCTGCGGGAAGATCGCGCAGCAGGAAGTTTCCGTTTTCGTCGGTTTTGGCCACGCCATGCCCGGCGGTGATCTGAACTCCGGCGATTGGAACCAGATTGAAATCGCCTCCGGCAGATGCGCCTGTGGTTCCCTGTGCCTGCCCGCGTCCATTCTGGCTTACGCGGCCTCCTGCCTGACCGCCGCGCTGGCTGCGCACCGATCCGGGAGGCATTCCGCCAATCTTCAGCTTGCCATTATCAGCCGGTTGGGCCGCGGGCTCGGCAAGCACTTTCACAAAGACTCTTCCGGCAATTGATCGCATTGCCCGCGCGGGGATATTTTCCACCGCAGTGGAAATCGGCGTCACATGCAGGGTGAAAGTGTCTTCTGGAAGTGAATAGTTCGCTGGCAGTGTGCTCACATCCACGGTGATCCGATAATCGCCAGGAGGCACGTCGTCAACTTCAAAGTCGCCCGTATCCTGGGCAACGATGTTGCGGTGTGTTTTGCCATCATCCAACGTCAGGTGGACTCCCGCGAGGCCTTTCGCATCGGGCGTTCTTTTGCCGTCAAGATTCAGGTCGTTGAACACGCTTCCAGTAACCCGGGCAAAATCGACGACGCCAAAATTCACCATGCCGATCTTCTGCCGGATCAAATCGACAGACGCTTGATTCTTGGTGGTCATACGCACGGGCTCAGAAAACTGCGTGAGTGACAATGACACGGTGTGCTCGCCCTGGCTTACGTCAGTAAATTTATACCGACCTTGTTCGTCGGTTTCTGCAATCTCACCGTCGTCCAGCCGAACACGCAGGCCGACCAACCCTTGTTCGCCAAAGTTGAACGTGCCATTCACGTTATTGTCGCGGAACACGCGGCCTTCAATAAGCCGTCCAGCGTGGCGCGTTGGGATGAGGGCTCCGGGCATGGCGCTGAAACGCTTGGTGAAACCAAAATACATCAGCGTTGTGCGCTGGATGGTGTTTGCCGTATTGCCGAGAACCCAGATATTCGTCAGGCCGGAGTTGAAATCAAGCGACGGACGCACCTGGTAAGCCAGCGAGTATCCAACAAAGGGCGTCCAGGAATCGGTCTTCCCATTGGAAGCGCGGGCAAAAGCGAAGTTTGGATTGAGGCTGAGCTTCTTTCCAATACGGAGCTGCGCCGATGCGGAAATCGAGGTATTGATCGGCACTTGCGCGTCCAGCAGCGCTTTTACTTCTGGCGGCACATTGTTCGACTGCACAAAGGAAATCGGGTCCTGCAAGAACAGCTGCTGCAACGCCGGCGATAGCAACTCCAACTCAGATCCCAGCTTTTTTACCAGCGAGGGATTGCGGCGATCATGCTCAAAGCCCACCGTCATGCTTCCGCCCTTGATCAGGAAAGTGACGTTATCGCGCAGGGCAAACTCATCTTCTGAGCTAAGCTGCAACGGGTCCTGCACTGAACCTACGGTGAATTGGGCGGCGTTGGAAACGCGCGGGGTAAACAGATGCCGCCAGTTAGTATCGAAACGGTTTCCATTGGTGGATTGGTTGGCAAATCCGCCATCATTGTGGCTAAACGTATAGCTGAAGCTGACGTCGTCCTTGGGATTAATGCGCCACGAAATCGCTGGAGCGAGATAATCCGAGCTGCCCCCATGCAAAATATTGCCGAAAGGCTGCGTAATGGTGTGCTGATAATAGACAGACTCGGTGAAGCGATCATTCGTGCTTAACGTGATCCCGGCTTTGGCGGAAGTAGTTCCAGAAAAAAGTGACTGCACCCTATTAAGCGGAAAGAGCAGCGACGACGCGCCTCCGGCGGCAAAGAAAGTAAAGCGGTGGCTGATGTAATTGACCTCGCCGCGTCCCATGCCGCCATGCGTGCTTACGCCACCCGTGCTTTGAAAATTCCATTTATCGTTGGTCTGATAGTTAAAGCCGCCAGTCTGCATCCAATCATCTTGCCGGCCGCCGGTCGGGCTCAGGAAATCAACCGGAGAATTGATGTAACTGGTGGTGGCAAAAAGATTGAGTTTCTTTGTCTGCTTGCGCTGGAAAGAAAAGCCGCCAATATCGTGCGTGGAGCCCAGCGTCAAGAAATAAAATGGAATCGTGGAACCGCCAAAAAACATATATTGATTATCGCCATGGCGGACCGTAACACCCGCCCCACGCAGCTCCACCGAATCTGAATAGCTGAAGGGACTCAGGTGGCGTTCATAGCCGTTGTCAGTAAGGCTCACCAGGTTATCGAGCAGGCTCACGTCAATTCCCGGGCTGCGATAGGCAATGCTTCCATGCCGGATATTGAATGCATGGCCGCCCTGAATGTCGTTGTCCTCAAGCTGGGTTGAGACGGTGAGCCGCCCCTGGCTGCCAGCAAGTTGGGTCCAATTGAAATCATTCACGACGGCTGTTGTCGTCTGCCCGCCCGCATTGGCGATCTGCACGCTGGAACCAAAGCTTCCCTGCGCCATTTCTCCCTGGCGACGAAGCTGTGCCGGGGAAATCGTAACCTGGGGACGTGGCACAACCCGTACACGAATGCTCACCGGCTTGTCATTCAGGTAGCCGAGCAGCACAGTTTCCCCGCGCGCCAAACCAAAGATCTGAATGCCATCTCCAGTGCTTTCGACTCGGGCGATTTCCTGATCGAGCACAATCATGTTTGTCAGCGCGGGTGTCGTGATTGTTCGCGACCACTGCCAGTAAACTTCAACCAGAGAAGGCACACTGTTTCTATCGATCGATTGCGCTGCAGCGGTGGGAACAAGCGCCCACGTCCAGAGCAGGCTGCTCAGTACCGCGATCACCGTCATTTGCCGTTGCAATTTCAAAATCTCAATACCTATTACTCAGTTACATTGAATGGAATCTGCTGCGTCTCAATCCGGTCTTCACCATATGCCAGCGTCAGCACGGCAGTGTAATTGCCCGCGGGCAACTTCCCTGCCCATTCCACATGCATGGAATTTTTCTGTCCGGGAAGAAAGCGTTTTTCTTCGCCTTCGGCTTTCGCCACCATCTTGCGATTTCCGTCCAGCACGGCCACGCGAGCCGCGGGAAACACATGCGTATTGCTGGCGTTTAATAAATCAAAATCCACGCTCAGCCCATGCGTGTCCGCCGGCGGAGTCACTTTTATGTTGCTCAGCTCGACCTTGTACTCGTCCGTTCCTTCCGCGCGCAGCAGCACCAGGCAGCCAATGCGCATGCTTGTGAAAACGCCTTTGCCGTCATTTTTCGGGAAAGACAGCTGCGGTTTGGATGTCACAAACAGCACCGCGTAATAGCCGCCTTTCGCGTCCGATGGCGGGGTGACAATCGCTTTCATCTTCTGCGTGCCGTGCGGACCGACCTCGAAATGATCTGGCACAAACTGGATCCAGTTGGCAGCGGAGCGCGGCGACGTCCCGGGCGAGGAAAAGACTTTCTCGTTCTTCTCGTCGTACCAGAAATCGGTGATTTCAACATGCATGTCCACGGCCGTGTCGCCGGAATTTACGGTGGAAAGATCAAACTGGAACGGAACGCCAGGCTTGAAGGTTTCCACTACCTGGGCCGGCGCCAATCCTAATGACTGCGCTCGCGCATGTCCCGCAAGAGCAGCCAGACAGGCCAGCCCGCATAACAGG
>DASXJO010000802.1:0-8118 GCA_036497385.1 Candidatus Angelobacter sp.
TCCGCAAGCGGAGAATCCCCCAACCAGTCGGCGAATGGAAATTCTGCCAATGAAAGTCCGGCCAACGAGCAATCATCAGCTCAGTCCGCCGACGTAAAGGGTACAAATAAAACTTCTTCCAATTCAGCAACCGGCAATCCCGCATCAGGCAACTCCACAGCAGGCACCGCCGACGACGAAAACATCGGCGCGTCCGACGTCCTGATTGATCCCAGCAACCCTGGAACCGTTTATGCCACGCTGTGGGAAGCCCGTGAAGGCCCGTGGGAAAATGGCGCGTGGAACGGCGCTGGCGGCGGCATCTTCAAATCCACTGACGGCGGCCAGACGTTCACGCAGCTCACCGGCGGCCTGCCCAAAGAAATTATTCAGGCGCATATCGCCATTGCGGAAAGCAATCCTAACCGGTTGATTGCTTCGGTTGCGTCCAAGCCGAACAGTGTCGGGCTTTACCGCTCAGACGATGCCGGCGCCACCTGGGCCCAGATCACCACGGACGCGCGCCCAGCGGGCAGAATCGGCGGCGGAGATCTTTCCGTGCCGCGCTTCAATCCTAAAGATGCTGACATAGTTATCGTCACCAGCACGGTCACATGGAAATCGACCGACGGAGGCAAGACATGGATCGGCTTCCGCGGCGCGCCCGGCGGCGACGACTACCAGAATCTCTGGATCAATCCCAATAATCCGCAAACCATGATTATTGTCAGCGACCAGGGCGCAATCGTCACGGTAAACGGCGGCGAGACGTGGAGCTCATGGTATAACCAGCCCACCGCGCAGATGTACCACGCAAATGCTGACAACGCGTTTCCCTATCGCATTTGCAGCGGCCAGCAGGAAAGCGGCTCGGCGTGCATTTCCAGCCGAGGCAATGATGGCGAGATCACTTTCCGTGACTGGCATCCGGTGGCGGCGGAAGAATACGGATATGTGGTCCCCGATCCGCTCGATCCTGACGTGGTCTATGGCGGCAAGCTCTCGCGCTATGATCGGCGCACCAATCAGGCGCAGAACGTTGCGCCCAAGCCTTTCCGCGCGCCAGATTATCGCGTGCTGCGCACTGAGCCAATAGTATTTTCGCCGGTCAATCCGCACATTCTTTATTTCGCCACCAATACTTTGTGGAAGACCATGGACGGCGGCCAGAGCTGGCAACAGATTTCTCCTGACCTCACGCGCCCAACGTTTGAAGTTCCCGCGAGCGTCGGGATATTTCGGAATGAAGAAACAGCCAAGCCCACGGCGCGCGGTGTGATTTACGCGGTTGCGCCTTCCCCGCTGGATATCAACCGAATATGGGCCGGAACGGACGATGGCCGCATCCATCTCACCACTGATGGCGGCAAGAATTGGAACGAAATCACTCCGCCGAATATGACACCTTTCCAAAAAGTCTCGATCATCGAAGCCAGCCATTTTGACGCGCAGACGGCATACGCCGCCATTAACACGCTTCGGCTTGATGATCTGCGTCCGCACATTCTGCGCACGCGCGACTCCGGCAAAACATGGACGGAGATCGTCAGCGGCATTCCCAACGATGAAAATGTGAATGCCGTGCGAGAAGATCCTGTGCGCCGCAGCATGCTTTTCGCCTCCACGGAGCGCGCGGTCTACGTTTCATTTGACGATGGCGACCACTGGCAATCTCTGCGCCTGAACATGGCCCCCAGCTCGGTGCGCGACGTGATCATCAAAGGTGACGATCTTGTGGCCGCCACGCATGGCCGCGGTTTCTGGATTCTGGATAACATCACTCCGTTGCGCCAGCTCGATCAAAAAGTCACATCGGCGGACGCGTTCCTCTTTAAGCCGCAAACCGCCGTGCGCGTCCGCTGGGACATGAACACTGACACGCCTCTGCCGCCGGACTTCCCTGCCGGGCCTAATCCGCCGGACGGAGCGATGATCGATTACTACCTGCAGTCGTCCTCTTCCACACCGGTGACTCTTGAGATTAAAGACAGCGCCGGCAAGACCGTCCGCAAATATTCCAGCGCAGATAAACCTGCGCCGCCAGATCCCATGCTCGCCATCCCTGCATATTGGGTGCGTCCGCCCCAGATACTTTCTGCGGCGGCAGGCACGCACCGCTTCCTCTGGGACATGCATTATCCTGACGTGCCGGGCGTTGAAGCTGAATATCCCATTGCGGCGATTCCGCACAACACTGCGCCGCAGCCAAGCGGACCGTGGGCACTGCCCGGCCAATACACGGCTGTGCTCACCGCGAACGGCAAGAGCTATTCGCAGCCGCTCACCATCAAGATGGATCCGCGCGTCAAGACTCCCCTGGCCGGCCTGCAACAACAATTCAAGCTGTCTAGCGATCTCTATACGCAGTTGCTAACGCTCTCTCCTGCCGCGGAGCAGGCTGGCGACCTGCAGAAGCAACTGAAAAACCTTGAACCTAAGGCCACCGGCGAAGCTTTGGCTGCTATCAAAACGCTTGACCAGAAACTGCAAGCGCTGGCGGGTGGCGCAACGCGCAGACCCGGCGCGGGGACGGAACCGCCGACTCTTGGCGGCTTGAAAACAAAGTTCCTTGCGCTGTTCGGGGTCTTTCAGGAAGCTGACGTAGCTCCCAGCACACAGGCCGCCGCTGCCGTTGCAGATCTGCAGAAGCAACTTCCGCCACTTATGGAGCGCTGGAATGCCATGAAGTCGCAAGATCTTCCTACGCTCAATAAGCAGTTGAAAGATGCGAACTTGCCGGAGCTGAAGCTGGAGAGCGCCGTTACGAGCGCAACGGCGGTGGTTTCATCGAAGGATGAAAATTAGCCGTTCCGCAGTTATGATTCAGGTGAGTAGGGAATCGGCAGGGCGGCAGCATCTGGAAACACCTTTGCTGTCTCATAGAGCAGGCTGCTGGAATGAAGATTCGCAGCAATGAATCGCTCCATATCTTCGGTCAGGTGGTATCCCGAGCGCAGGTGGAGTAAAAGGGCTTTAGCGGCAAACGTATCAGTGCTGTGCCGTATAGCGTCTTCCGCAAAACCGAGTCGCTGGTGACGAATTGCATCAATGGCTCCAGCATCGAGAAACAGCCCCGTCCTAATGTTCAAGGCTACAGCATTACAATTTAGGTTAAAGCTGCGCAGCACGTTTTCCAGAGAGCATGAGGCACCCGTCTTTTTGAGACCGATGGTTTCTTCCAACCGCCAGACGTCCCAGTTCGGTGTACCTAGGATTGATAAAACATAACCGCCATGACGATTTCGTCTCCCCAGTGGCGAAAGGACTTCGTCAAATATCTCGCGGCTTATATTGGCGACTGCAACATCAAAGTCACGCGGGTCCCCAGCGCCCTCTCCTCCATAATAGGCAGCAATGGCATCACGCAACGCGCCGGCCATGATGAATATGTCAGCCCCGTTCTTCAAAAACTCTTGCAGCGCCTCAGCGCGGAGGTCCGCATGGATGGCGGAAAAAACCGCGTCTCGGACCGGATTTAGGCGAAGCTGCTTCATGGGCCAGTTTACTATCATCAGTCTATCGTAAAATTCGCAGGTGACAAGCTGATTTGAGCAAACACCCAATTTAAATTCAGTCATTATGACGAAAAGCGCAACTCTCTATTTCCATTATCCGTGCTTTGATGGCCTTGTCTCTGCCGTGCTTGCCTGGGAGTTTCTGGAGAAACATGAAAATTGGCACATCACTGAGTTCTGTCCCGCCAACTATAAAATGCGGGGGCGCTGGCTGAGAGACAAAGTGAAGAAGCCATGCGCGATCGTTGATTTTCTCTATCATCCCCGGGCGGATTTCTGGGCCGACCATCATGAGACTTCCATGTTGACTCCAGAGGTAGAAGCTGATTTCCGAAGGCGAAGAGGCAAGACCAGCCTGTACTTCGATGATCGAGCACCTTCTTGCGCTACTCTTCTTTATCGCCACCTGAGACGATCTCTGACGCATAAACCTCACTTTCGGGAGATGGTTTACTGGGGAGAGAAGATAGACTCGGCTTCATACTCCTCCGTGGAAGAAGCAATCCTAGGGGACGCACCCGCCCTGAGAATCAACCGGTCACTTCTGCTGGAGGAAGAAGAGAACGGCCCCGGCTACGCTTACTTCCTTATGCAACAGATGCGGACCCACGATCTCAGCTATGTTGCCGGCCTGCGTGAGGTGATTCAGCGGGAGAGGAAGGCGCGGCGCACTCTTGAAAGCGGGCTCAAAAAAGCACAAAAAGCCGCGCACATGAAGCCAGGCCAAGTGGTGGTGATGGACATAAAAAGGAACCGCAACCAGATGGTCAGCCGGTACGCACCTTATTATGCGCAGCCGAATGCTCGTTATTCCATTGGTATTGTCCGATCACCTGACAGTATCGGGATCACTGCGATGCGCAATCCCTGGCGTCCCTTTAAGAGTGTGGCCCTGGGCAGGGTCTTCGAAAAGTTTGGCGGCGGCGGGCACCGCCGAGTGGGGGCTGTACGTCTAGAACCCGAAGAGAGCGAAAGAGTAAAAGATGTGGTAGAGTCTTTGCTTTCCAAGATGCAGCAGCCTGCGCGATAGGGATGCGAGCGCATGATCGACAAATTCAATTTTTACGATATCTACGGCTACTTCATTCCGGGCGCCGCACTTCTTCTTTTATTGTGGCTGCCTTTCGGGCTCATACGGGGTGGATCGCCGCCAAGCGACTTGGGATCGGCCGTGATCGGCGCTATAGTCGCCTACGTCGTCGGCCATCTTCTGCACATGATTTGCACCCAGGCTATCCCATCAAAGGTCAACTCGAACGGCATGTGGCGGAATCCTTCCGACATGGTCGTGGACGAGGAAAACAAAAGGTACTTCAGCAAGGATCTCAAAACCAAGCTGGCTGCAGTCGTAAAAAAAGAATTCAAGCTTGACCTGCAGATTGAAGCGACTCCCAGCGAGGAAATCGATAAAGTGCGGGGTGACGCTTTCAATTCCGCCCGGCACGCTCTGCAGCACGCCAAGGAAGTCAGCTACGCAGAGCAATTCCAGGGTATGTACACGCTGACACGAAGCCTGAGTGGCGCTTTTGCCGTTGCCGCAGTCTATTACACAGGTTGGGGCTTAAGTGTATTTCAAAAGGACTGGATCGTTTGCATGGTGATCGTAGTGATCACAGCCAGCGTGCTGGGAGCCGACAATTTCAGTGCAATACGGTTGAAGGCCGAGGACAAAACCCCGGAAAAAACACCGAACAAGACGCCGGAAATGCTGAAGGAAGAGGGGCGGAAGATCAAGCAGCTAAAAGAGACGTTGGAAAACTGGAACGCGGGCGCACTTTTACTCTCAGCGCTGGCGGGTGGCTATCTCTTAGGACAGCATTTTCCACCTGGCCCCATAAAGGCCGGCATCCTGGGCTTTTGCGCTATGGGTGCATTGCTGGCGTCGTTGCGTTGTTACATGGCGTACAAGCTATTCACCTTTAGTTTCGCCACGACGGTCTGGCGAGACTTCTCTTCCATAGATAAGGAGCAAGCCCCTGTCAACGACCCCGTCTAATACAGATGATGCAGCCCAAAAAGGCAAGTCGCAAGAACAAGCTTCTGCGGTAACGGCGCGCGCAATCGTTCTTGGCTCGCGGGCATTGATCGTTCTGTTGATCGTCAGCATCCTAATGTCGGTGGTGGTGATGGTTTATTGCGTCCTACGGGAGAAGGATGAGCTTTCCCATCGTGTCGAACCGATGCATCCGCCGCATAGCCTGCGCCCGACACCAACACCAGAACCAGGCACGTGGCGGTTCATTGTTTCCGGTGACTCACGCAACTGCGGCGATATCGTGGTGCCCACGATCGCGGCAGACAGCTTGCAACGATATCAGCCGTCTTTTTACTGGCATCTGGGCGACCTGCGTGCGATCTATAAAGTCGATGAAGACATAGCTTTCGCGGATCGCCAATCCGACGGTAAAAAGCTGGCATGCGCGGACTATCTAAAGCAAGCCTGGCCAGACTTCACCGAACACCAGATTGCGGCGTTCGGCGATACGCCCTTTTATGTCGGCATTGGAAACCATGAGGTAATTCCGCCGAAGAACGATCCGTCCGTTGTTCCTGGGATAAAAGCGCCGACAACCCCGGCGGGCCCAGACGAGATCCGCCCTGAGTTAAACGGAGCACAATTCACGTCACACTTCGCTGACCGGCTCCTGGCACCCGCCCTTCTGGCACAACGCATGAAGGATAAAGACTGCACCGAGGTGGCAGCCACGGCTACATCCATCAAACGCTGTCTGTACCTGCCCAGAGATTATTACCATTGGATAGAAAAGGGAGTGGATTTTATCTACCTTGATAACGCTTCCGATGTTTTGGGCCCGGAACAGCTCGCGTGGTTCCATAAGACGATGAAGAGATCCGAATCGCCTGAGATTCGCAGTATAGTGGTAGGGATGCATGAAGCTCTTCCGGACAGCATCTCCAGCGATCACGCAATGTGCGACAAAAAAGCGGAAGAGGAGGCAAAGTCCAGAAAGCAACCATATAACTACGATCAAAGCTGCCGAGAAGGTAAAGAAGTTTATAACGCTCTCTTGGATTTTCAGCAGCTGCACCCCGACCGGCACGTCTACATTCTCGCCAGCCATTCACATTATTTTCTGGAAGGCCTCTTCAACAGTAAAGGGGCAGCCGAGCGCCTGCCTGGATGGATAGTAGGTACTGCTGGTGCGACCCGCAACCCCCGCCCACCAAAATGGGAAGATGCCACTTCGGTCAAGATCGACACCTATGGTTACCTGCTGGGCACTGTCGACAGTGAGGGCAATATCCGATTCGATTTTCAGGAAGTGACGGGGGGTGACGTTCCACCCAGCGCCAGGCGCCGTTATGAACCTGCCTTCGTCAGTTGGTGTTTTGCAAATAACTCCAAGAATAAAGTGACCACCACGCAATACAAAACCAACGAATGCAAGCAACCTGCAGCGGTGACAGGCAGCCTAAATCAGGAATAATCGTAACTGGATGCGGAAGGGCTATTTCTGCTGTAGCAGCCTTCTCGCTTTCCTGAATACATCCAGAAACATTTTCTCCGTCAGCTTGCCGGTGAGGGTGTTTTGCAATGATGGATGATACGAGCACAGCAACGTGCGGCCATCCGGCAATTTATACGTTTCGCCGTGGCCAAAGAGGATGCCGCTTTTTGATTTCAACTGCCCGCGCATCTTCAGGTAGTTCAGATAAGCGTCGAATGCAATTTTTCCCAGGACCACAACCACTTTCACGTTGGTCAACGCGGCGAACTCGCGATCGAGAAATGCAGCGCAGTTTCCAATCTCATCCGGCGACGGCTTATTCTCCGGCGGAGCACAACGCACCGCGGCCGTAATGTAGGCATCGATAAGCTGGAGGCCGTCTTCTCGACGGACAGCCGTGGGCTGAGATGCAAATCCCGCTTTGTATAGGATTGGGTACATAAACTTGCCGGAGCCATCACCGGTAAATGGGCGGCCTGTGCGGTTTGATCCGTGAGCTCCCGGCGCAAGGCCAAGGATCAGCAGGCGCGCCTTGGGATCGCCAAACCCAGGGACAGGTTTGGCCCAGTAGTCCCAATCAAGGTACGCGCGGCGCTTGATCTCGCCCACTTTGCGGCAATGTGCAATCAGTCGTGGGCACAGTGTGCAGGCAACGATTTCTTCATTAAGCGCACCGAGATTGGTTGGCGAAGAACTGACTGCTGTCTGGATATTCTGGATTGAACGGCGGGGCATTTACTAAAGTCTATCAGCGTCGGTTTATCGGAGTAAAAGCTCAGGGGTGGCGATGATCGCGCTGCATCAACGTGGCCAGCGCGTCAAGGAACGCTTCAGGGCCATCCAGCGGATTCACGTGGAGCTCAGATTCGTCTTCATCCCTCTGGTCGTATGGATCAAACACCACGGAAGGAATGTGCTTGTTATGGCCTTCAGCGCAGACGCGGCGACGCTCCGGAATGGGCACTGCGTTACCAATCACAATAGCGCAGACGTGGCGGACGCGAAGAACTCCCAGAGCGGCTTCCACCGTAGACACTGGTATCACCCCGTATCCGGCGTGCGCCAAAACGGCATTTCGGATGGGAGCCAACACCCTCTCTGCGGAGATAGAAAGGACTGATGGGCGCATATATTTCCCGTCGACTAACCATTGG
>DASXJO010000803.1:0-2111 GCA_036497385.1 Candidatus Angelobacter sp.
ACCCAGGTCTTTGCTGATGGAATGAAGATCCAGCGTGCTGATGCGGTCGCTGCGGGTTATCTTGGCAAATCGCAGCGTCGCGTCGTCGGCGATGAAGGCGCTGTTTACCACCCCGCTGGCCCCGGACATGGGCGAATTGAAAGCCCGCATCTCCGGCATCGATCTTGCCAGCTCAGGCGAGATGGTATTGGCGTTGGAACCGCTATCGATCACGAACAGTCCAGAAGCTTTCTTCCCGACTTCTGCCGGCAGCAGCAAAAAATGACCAAGAGTAAAGGTCTGCGTGAAAGCTTCTGCTTGCGCAGGCGGACCCTCATTACTGCGGGCGGGCATTGGTTCCAGACGAAGCTTGCGTGCGCGCAAATCCAGCGTGATCAGGTAATGCGAGAAAATATCCATGCCGATGATGCCGTCCACTTCGGCAATTTCTCGTGGTGTGGCCTGAACAAAGCAATCGTGAAATTCAAGATCGCCAATCATCACTTTATCCAACCATGCCTTGTAGCCGACTGACGGGCCCGACTTGCCGACTCCTTCAATCGCCTGCTCAGAGAGCTTGCTTGCGCCAACCTTTTCCGCCAGCTTGCGCGTGATTGTAATTCCTGATGATCCCGTATCCACCAGCAGCGTCACCGTTGCGCGGTCATTCAGCCGGACACGCAATCCGAAGCCACGCAGCACCATGCTCGGGCCCACGCTCAGCCCTTCCATCTTGATATCGGTGCGCTCCACCGGCCGCGCCAGTATCCAGGTCTTGCGGCCGGCCAGGGCTTTCACAAAGTTTTTGAACTCGCGCTCATGCCGTTCTGTTTCCGGATCATTGTGGAACTCCGCCAAATGTCGCTCCAGTGCCGCCACATTTTCCGGATAGGCCAGCCGGATGGCCCACTCATAAAAGGCGTCGCTATCCTCGGGATCAAGATCGTGCGCTTTGGCGATTGCTGCCTTTGCCTTGCTGTAACGGGTATAGACCGTGTCAACCATTCCCTGCCCCAGCCACGCGCGAGCGCATTTCTCATCGAGCTTAAGTGCTGCCCGATATTCTTCTTCAGCTTGCGGGATTAAGCCGCGGCGGTAGTCAACATCGCCACGCTCAGCATGGATGATCGCAGAGTCAGGGAGCCCGGCCAGCGCTTTTTGGGAGCTTTCTTCAGCGGCCTTAACGTCATCCGCTTTCAACAGGCTACGCACCAGGCCTGCGTAGGCTTCAGCAGACGGCTTGGCATCGATAATCTTTCGGAACGCAGCCGCTGCGCCGCGAAAATCAGCCTGGCGGAACAGGCTGCGCGCATTCGCCAGCGCACCATCATCCGTTACCGGGGAACTCTGCGCCTGCGACAACGCCACCAGCGTGATTAATAGCGAAAAACAGAATGTACTCACAACCACAGAACGCATTAGGTGAGAATACTTGCCCTGCTTTGCCATGGCAAAAGTAATCATTTATGTCTTTTCATATCCGTGTGAATCAGTGCCATCCGTGTTATTAGTGGTAAGCCATTTCATTTGAAAATACCAGGAAGGCCCGTCCTTTCAATTGAGGACGATTTACAATACAAGCTGCTCACCGTGCGAAAGTGGCGGAATTGGCAGACGCACCAGACTTAGGATCTGGCGCCGTAAGGCGTGGGGGTTCGAGTCCCCCCTTTCGCACCAATACTCTGTTTCAATATCCTTCGGCGCGCTTCGCTTGCTCAGGATTTAGGCTGGCGACTCGGACGCCGCCATAGCGCCTCAACTTAGGATCTGGCGCCGCAAGGCGTGGGGTTCGAGTCCCCCCTTCGCACCAACACCCTCTCATTTATCGCACCCAACGCGCCATGCAGACCGCGTGAGCTTCACGCGATTTTGTTCTGAATTTTTAACACATTTACGTCCAACGGCCTGGCTTGAAAGGGCGATCGTCCCCATTTACTATTTCCGCTCATTATGGAACTCAGGACGATACAAACACAATTCTTAGCCGCTATGGCAGCAGCCATGCTTCTTATCGCCAGCGCTGCCGCGCCCCAGCCGACAGCAACCATTGAAAAGCCTAAATCCCGCACCGTGACTGGAGGCTTTTGTCGCGTCCTCAGCAACAATACTTTCTCCGGCAACTTTGGCCCAAG
>DASXJO010000804.1:0-3732 GCA_036497385.1 Candidatus Angelobacter sp.
ATGCCGGGTTCGTCACCCATTTTGGGGTCTAACTCCATAAACTGCAATTCATATAATTTGCGGTAGGTTCCCAGGCGGGTCAGCAGGTCTTCATGCGTGCCGGAGTCGGCAATGCGCCCGCCTTCCAGCACCACGATTCGGTCAGCGTGGCGAACAGTAGTCAGCCGGTGCGCAATCACAAATACGGTCCGGCCGGAAATCAGGTTCTGCAGCGCGCCTTGCACCAGCGCTTCCGACTCTGTATCGAGAGACGAGGTCGCCTCATCCAGGATCAGTATGGGAGCATTCTTGAGCAGCGCACGCGCAATGGCAATGCGCTGGCGCTCTCCACCGGAAAGCCTCAATCCACGCTCGCCGATCATGGTGTCATATCCGTCAGGCAGACGCATGATGAAATCATGCGCCAGAGCCGCTTTAGCGGCTTCAATTACTGCTTCCTCGGTAACGTGCGGCTGCCCGTAAGCCACGTTATTGCGCACCGTATCATTGAAGAGGATGGTTTCCTGCGTTACCACGCCGATCTGGGCGCGCAATGAAGCTAGGGTGACGTCGCGAATATCATGCCCATCGATCTTGATGGCCCCTGAAGTTACGTCAAAAAAGCGCGGAATCAGATTGACCAGCGTAGATTTACCCGCGCCGCTGGAGCCCACAATCGCCACCACTTCTCCGGCCCGCGTTTCCAGATTCACGTTGTGCAGGATTTCGCATTCCGGGCCGTTCGCTCCGGTATAAGAGAAGCTGACGTTCTCAAAACGTACGCGTTCACGGAATGCGGGCAGCTTGATTGCCCCGGGACGTTCCTGAATTTCGTCCTGCTCGTCGATGAACCGGAATATTTCTTGCGACGCGCCCAGCGCCTGCTGAAAGCTGTTATTGAAAAATGCCATCTTGCGTACCGGGTCATACAGCCGGAAGACCGCGATAATAAAAGCGATAAAAACTCCGGGAGTCATGGCGCCCATATTGATCTGGTTGCGGCCCACCCAAAGCAGCAGCGCAATGGCCAGCACGCCGACGATATCCATGAGCGGTGAACTGACAGCCTGCACCGCCACCGATTTCAGGTTCGCGCGAAAAAGTTTTCGGGCTGCGCTGTGAAAGCGGCTGCTCTCCCATCCCTCCATGCCAAAAGCTTTTACAATTCGGTTGCCGGCAATGCTCTCATGCAGGATGTTCTGTATGTCGGCCAGCTTGTCCTGACCTCTGCGTGTGGTGGTCCGCACGCGTCGCCCGATCTTGCCGGCGGAAACAATCACAAACGGAACAAAGATCAGCAGCACCCACGCCAGCTTGTGTCCCAGCACAATCACCGCTCCCACAAGAAAGACCAGCGTGAATAACTGCTGCAGGAACTCAGCCAGCGCGATCGTGAGCGTGACCTGTACTTTCTCCACATCGTTGACCACGGTAGACACCAACATCCCGGTGGAATGACGGGAGAAAAAAGAAGTCGAGCGCTGGAGAATCGTGTCATACAGGCGGTTGCGGAGATCCGTGATCAGGCCAAAGCCTGCGTGATTCACCAGATAAGTGCCAATGTAATCGCAAACACCCTTGATCAGCGCCGTCCCCACCAGAGCCACCGCAACCACCGTAAGAGGATTGCGGAAGTGTTGAGGGACAAAATCCTGGAGATAGACAACGTGGTGTGTGCCGGGAAGATTGGGCAACAGCGTTAGTGAACGCCCCGGGCTCTTGGGATTCAATACCCTATCGATGATCGGTCCCATCAACAGGATGCGGAAGCTTTCCATCGCGCCCACTACGGCCATCAGTAGTACAGAGCCGATGAAATGCGGCGCATACGGACGGAGATACGCGAGCAACCTTGTCAGTTGTCGCATAGGGCACACTTGACGGCAGAAAGCATTGTTCCCATTCTAAAGGAGTGTGGCTGAAATGCGGCTAACTGAATGAAAGTAAAGTATTGTCAATCAGCGGGGCGAATCGCGATGGACAACCTTCACCGGATAGCCCGCCCGCGCCAGCAGCTTCTTCACTTCTTCCGCAATAAACACAGAGCGGTGCTGGCCTCCAGTGCAGCCAAAGCCAATGGTCAGATAGCTCTTGCCTTCGCGCACATAATGCGGCATCAGGTAAACCAGCAGCGCGGAGATGCGATCGATGAACTCCTGCGTCTGCGGAAACGACCGAATGTACTTGGCCACCTGCGGATGGCGTCCCGTGTAGGGTCGAAACGCGGGAATGAAGTGTGGATTCGGTAAAAAGCGCACGTCAAACAGCAAATCAGCGTCATTGGGCACGCCGGTCTTATAGCCAAAGCTCACCACGGAAACCATAATGTCTTTATCCGTGCTGCCGGCGGTAAACTTTGCCGTGATGTGCGAGCGCAACTCGTGGACATTGAATTTGGAGCTGTCCACCACAATATCCGCCAGTGCGCGGATGGGCTGCAACAGGCGGCGCTCTTGCTCCAGCGCTTTCTTCACCGTCGACTCTTTGCCCAGCGGATGAGGACGGCGTGTCTCACTAAATCGCCGCAACAGCGCTTCGTCTGACGCCTCAAGAAAGAGCACTGTTGTCTTGATCTGCTTGCGCAGGGATTGGATGATCCTAGGCAGGCGCTTGAGTTGCTCACCTTCGCGAATATCCGCCACCAGCGCGGCTTTTTCGATTTCCGCCGACTGCTTGGCCAGATCGGCAAAGCGTGGGATCAGGTCAATGGGCAGGTTATCGACGCAGTAATAATCCAGGTCTTCAAATGCCTTAAGCACTGAAGCTTTTCCGGAACCTGACATTCCGGTGATAATCACGAGATGAGTAGCGCTTTGGCGTGGCCGCGATTTTACACGTCCGCCTTGCAGTTTGCGGGAAGGGGACACGAGAAAATTTTACCACGAAGCTATTTTGTGTTTTTCCGGCGCTTCAAACGCTGCCTGCAAAGCCGAAGGCTCCAACTGGCTTGAGATGGAATACATGCTGCGCCACGCGCGCGTTAACATGCGCGACTCCATCTGGCGTTTCCACTCCGCGGCGCTTTCTTCCACCAGCGTGCGTCCCGGAGAGACTGGCAGCCCGCGCAGTTCCACAAGATATCCCGTACCCAGCTTCTCCCATGCATCGAATAAGCGGCCCTCTGCCCAGAGCAGCGCAATATCCAGCCGCTGTTTCTGCAGGCGCGTAAGTTTGTTGTTGCGGATGCGATAAACCCAGAACAGAGCTTTGGAAGCATTATCGCGGAACCACGCCTGAAAAACTGCGGCCTCAAGGAAGAGATGATCGCGCATTTTTGGCGTCGAGTATGAAAGAACTTCCAGCGCGCCTTCAAGATACTTTGTGGCGCAGGTAATGTCCTGGCGCTCAGCGGCCCACAGGTAAGCCAGCCAACGCGCGACGTATGCATCCCGCGAGTCGTCAGCAACAGCGGCGGCGCGAGCGACTGAAGCCTGGTCCCAATCGCGCGGATGACGTCCCTGATTCAACGCCATCTGGCAGCGGATGTTAGAGAGCCAGCGCTCGGCCTTGGCGTCTTTCCGCAACAGCATCAACAAGCGCGCGCCATCAGAAAAGCTGCCGCGACGGTTCACGTCCGGTAGAGAAGCAGCAATTGCCAGCAGCGCGGAAAACACCGCTGCAACATGCAGGCTGAAAGCAACAACGAATCCAGGCTGGATAAAATACAGAACAGTCTCTAACCCGCCCGCCAGCAATATGCTCGCCACTGGTCCACCGAGCGTCAAAAGGAATAAGCGTCGGGGCAACGTAGCA
>DASXJO010000805.1:0-6817 GCA_036497385.1 Candidatus Angelobacter sp.
TGCCACGCAGTGGACCGTGGCGCACCGTTCTCTCAGCCTATCCAGGCATTGACGTGGCTGGCGCAGTGTCTGGTGGATAAAGGTGCGCCGGAAGCCGCCGTCCGGTGGTACCAAAAAGCTTTGCAACTGCCCGGACTGGACAGCGGAAGCCGCTGCAGCATTTATTATGATCTTGGAGCGGCTTATCAGGCCGCCGGAGACAACAAATCTGCCCTGACGAATTTTATGGAAGTGTATGGCTCGAATATCGATTTTCGCGACGTGGCCAGCCGGATAAAGACGCTGAAAGCATAAAATCTTCTATTGCATCCAACTAAATACAACTGAATAACAAATCCCTGGTTCCTTTTGAAAATTACTTCCACGAATCTCGAAGATACCACTCCGGCGCAGCCGACAGGCCCTGCCCCAGAGAACACGGCTGAGATGCCAGTGTGGCTGCAGCGGGTCTTTGTGGTGGTGTATGTTCTATTTTGCATCGAACTAGGACTAGTGCTAATCGTTCTGCCCTGGACGCGCTTCTGGTTCAGTGATGGATGGACGTCACAATGGGCAGGTTTTCAGCATCTGGTGCAACTCGGCTTTGTTCGCGGAGCGGTCTCAGGGCTCGGCCTGCTGGATATATGGCTTGGAGTGGCGGAAGCGGTCCGCTATCGTGACCGGGTTTGAACGCCCTCGGCTCGAGCAAAGTTATTCACAAGATAGATTGAATGGAAAACAGCAATAAAAATCCTGACACTGAAGAGCCCATGCCGGAGCTGCTTCCCGCTCCCATGGCCTATCTAAACCCGGAGTTCCTGAACAGTCCGGATGGACGGCTTCTGCGCATCCTTTCGGAATATCAGGAGCCGCTGTCACGGTTTCGGCGGGAAAAGATCCAGGATACGGTGGTATTTTTTGGCTCGGCGCGCTTTGCCAGCTTGCCCGACGCGCAGCAGGCCCTCACGATCCTGGAAAAACCCGGCTCAGCCAAGCCGGCTCCGCCGCACCAACAGCCCGGAGCCAAAGATGGCGACGCCCTGCAAGCCGCGCTGAAGCGCGCTCATGCCGCAGTGGAAATGGCCCGCTATTACGAAGAAGCACGTCGGCTGGCCGCCATGCTAACGGAATGGACGCTTACGCTCCCTGGCAAGCGGCATCGGTTTGTGGTGACCTCCGGTGGCGGCCCCGGAATTATGGAAGCCGCGAACCGGGGAGCGCACGAAGCCGGCGGCAAAACGATTGGTCTGAATATCCGATTGCCGTTTGAGCAGTATCCTAACCGGTACATCACTCCGGAATTGAATTTTGAGTTCCATTATTTCTTCATGCGCAAATACTGGTTTGCGTACCTGGCCAAGGCTCTGGTGGTCTTTCCCGGAGGCTTTGGCACCCTGGACGAGTTTTTTGAGATCCTGACGCTGGCGCAGACGCACAAGCTGGCCAAAAAAATCCTGGTAATCGTCTATGGCCGGGAATATTGGAACCGCGTACTGAATCTTGAAGCGCTGGCCGATGCCGGGACCATCTCTCCGGAAGACGTGAACGGCTTCACCGTGGTGGATACGCCGGAAGAAGCGTTTGAAGTGCTCAAAGAAGGGCTGACAAAATTCCATCTACAGCCCACAAAACAGGGAGCAGAGGAAGGACCGGAGATCGCAAAGACTCTGCCGTAGTCTTCTGTAATCCCGAGCGAACCGAGGGATCGCTATAACAGCGAAAATATTTAGCCTCGAATTGCGCGAATGAACACGAATTTGCTTTTGCATTCGTGTAGATTCGCGTTTATTCATGGCTAGAAATTGCCGGGCTCTTCGGTCGCGACAGGTTCCCTCGGGATTAAAGAACAACTAAATCCGTTTTCTTCTCTTCCATCCCTTCCATTCTCTTCTACCTTTTTACATACTTGATCTGGACACGGTCTTTGGGATATCGAGGCGCAAGGGGCGCAGAAGCTGGCGATCTAGACCAGCAACAAGAGGTACACGGGCCCATCCCGGAAAGAAGGTCCGGAAATCGCGAAGACGCTGCCGTGAATTTCTGTTTGCTTTAGCGCAAGGCAGCTTCATTGAAAACGATTTTCACCAGATGCGCAGTCATATCGTCAAACTCTGCCTGAAGATTTTTATCGTCACCAGCGAATTTCTCCCGGAACGGCGTCAAGTTTACCGAATCCTTTACCTCGTCCAGTGAATGAAATCCGGGATGGCCTATCTGGCGAATTCGCGCTCGGACTTGCTCCACGGCGCTTTTCAGCAGGTCAGTTACCAGATAGAGGTAGGCTTTGCCATGCAGCACCGGGCCGTGTCCGGGGACGATGGTTTCTGCATCGAGTTGGGCCATATTCTGGAGCGTTTGCACCCATTCAGCGGGATAGCCGTCATAGGTATACGGAATGGGATGAACCAACAGATCGCCCGCGATTAGAATTTTTTCCTTCGGCAAATAGACGACTGTGTCTCCGGGAGTGTTACCTCTCCCCAGGTATTTGACCTGCACCTCCCGGTTTCCAAGATCAACGTCAAGCCTATCGGCAAAGGTAAGAGTGGGAGACTGGTAAATCAACGTCCTGAATTCCACTTGTCGTTTTTCCATGCCAGGCAGCAGTTCCTGAACTTGTTTTTTTTCTTCTTCAGTCATCTCCCGACCATTCTGAAGCTTTCCCTGCTTGAGAGCAGCAATCGTGGCTGCAAGCTGCACCGGCATGCGCTCAATGTTCCCCGGCTGAATGAGGTCCATATCTTTCTTGGTTTCTTCCTGGGCGACGATGGCCAGAGAAGGGAATGCATTGAGGTAAGTCTTGTTCCCATTGTTGTGGTCATTGTGAAAATGCGTATTGAGCAGATAGCCCACGGGTTTGTCAGTCCATTGGCGAATTTGTGTGATGTCTTCACGCGCCTGGGAAGGCAGGAAGCAGCTATCAACTACGAAGACCTGTCTTTCGCCAATGATGACCGTAGTGTTGCCGCTTGGAGGCCCGCCCCGATGTTCAATCTCATATACACCCTCGGCCAATTTTGTCACTCTTCGGTCGGCCTGCCCCGACATGGGCGTAGCAAATAAGCCCACGAACAAAATAGACATTGCGAACAGCCGGAGTGAGTTGGATTTAATTAGCATAGGTCTCCATGAAACCGTGGCTTCTGACTAAGCCAGAAAGGATTTCGCTGTGTGCTCAGGATTCCAAGGCATTTTTCAGCTTTTCCACGGTAATCGGCAGCCGTTTGATGCGTTTTCCCGTTGCAGCAAAGATTGCGTTGGCAATAGCGGGCGCAACTGGTGGCACAGCGGTCTCACCGAACCCTCCGGGCATTTCCGAGCCTTGCAGGATGTGAGTTTCGACCAGCGGCGCGCAGTCCATGCGGAGCACCTTGAAATCAGCGTAACTGCGTTCCTGTGCCTGGCCCTCTTTGAAATTTATTTTGCCGCCTAGTGCAGCGGACATACCCCAGGCAATCGCGCTCTCTGTCTGGCCTTGAATGCCCAGAGGGTTGAGTGCAAAGCCGCAATCCACGACGGAAACGATTCGATGCACTTTGATATCCGAGAAATCCTTGCTCACAGAAACTTCCGCCACCTGTGCTATGTAACAGTCTTCGCTATAGACGTTGCAGGCCACGCCGCGTCCCCACAGACACCCGGTTTCTTGCTGGAGCGGCGATGTCCAGCGTGATTTTTCTGAAACAAGCCGCAGTACAGCGATCAAGCGCGCGCGCTCAATTTTCTGTGACTTCAAGTCCAGTACGTCGCCCGGCGCAAGCAGGCGCAACCGCAGCTCAATGGGATCGATTTTTGACGCGTACGCGATCTCATCCAGAAAGGACTCACGGGCAAACACAGTGGATGGGTACATCACGGCGCGCCACGGTCCTGTAGGAACAGGGGATTGCACGGGGACAAAATCTCCGGCATGGTGCGGGAAATTGTAAGGATTGTCGAACAGGCCCCACGGCATACCGTCGTCACTATAGAAGTTTGGGTTCTTGCGATCTTGCTCTGTGGGCAGGCCGAGCACAGATAGATCCGGCCCGGAGGATTTGTGGAGCCACGCTACGGGCTTGCCGCCGGCATCGAGCCCGGCCTGCACATGCTCGATTTTAGGAGCCTGAAAGAAGCCGTGTTTCATGTCATCGTCACGGGTCCATAGCACCTGAACCGGTTTGCCGACGGCTTTTGAAAGTTCGACAGCCTCCAGCACGTAGTCCACCTGCAAGCGCCGGCCAAAGCCACCGCCCAGCATCGTGACGTTGACCTGCACTGCATCCGGTGAGATTCCCAACAGCTTGGCTGCTTCCTGCTGGGCCGCTTCAGGGGCTTGCGTGGGCACCCAGATTTCGCACGTGCCGGGACGGGCATCGGCCGTGCAGTTCATGGTTTCCAGCGGAGCGTGGGCCTGGTAAGGATATTCGTAGATGGCTTCCAGTTTGACTGGCGACTCGGCTAGCGCAGCTCGCACGTCGCCGTTGCGGCGGATAGCAAATCCCGGCTGTGACAGGGATTGCTCCAACTCGCCCATGAATTTCTCAGAGTCAAAATTCGCGTTGGGACCTTTGTCCCAGATGGGTTGGAGAGCAGCTCGCCCTTTCAGCACTGACCATGTATTTGTTGCAATTACCGCTACGCCTCCGGAGAATCCTGAACGAACGGGAATGACATTCTTGACTCCAGTGATTTTCAGCGCTGGCGCCGGATCGCACGAGACAAGCCTGCCGCCAAGATATGGGCAGCGCGCAATCACCGCGTGGAGCATCCCTGGAAGCTTTACATCGAGCCCATAGACCGCGCTGCCGCTGACGATCGCATGTGCGCCGCGGCGCTTGGTGGGTTTGCCAACCAAACGGAACTCTTTCACGGATTTGAGCCGTGGTTTCGCTGGAACGGAGACTTTGGACGCGGCAATTGCCAGTTGGCCGTAGGTAAGATTGCGTCCTGACGCAACGTGGACCACTGTGCTGTTTTCAGCGCGGCATGTGCTGGGCTCAACCTGCCATTGATCGGCGGCGGCATGGATGAGCATTTCGCGGGCTGTAGCTGCGGCTTTGCGCAATGGCTGCCATGTTCCCACGGCGCTGCCGCTACCGCTGGTGCGCAAACGTATGCCTTTGAAGCGAGTCCCCATCTCTGCCTGCTCAATGACTACTTTGTCCCAGTCGGCCTCAAGTTCATCGGCAAGCACCATGGGTAAAAGCGTTCTCACGCCCTGGCCCATCTCTGATCGGATTGACCAAAGGCGCACGATATTGTCAGAGCCAATGCGGATGAATGCATTGGGCGCAAATTCAGACGGCGCTGCTTCAGCCGCGAAAGAGCTGAGATCGAAGTGGAATCCCAGCGTCAGTCCCACGGCAGCGCGGCTGGTATTGCGGAGAAACGCTCTGCGAGTGAGAGTCATGTTGACTTGTTCTCCGGCGCGCGGCTGGCAGCGTGATGAATTGCTTTCCGGATGCGCTGATATGTGCCGCAGCGGCATACGTGTTGCGACATGACTTCATTGATTTCAGCGTCAGAGGGATTCGGCCGGCGATTGAGAAGCGCAGCGGCTTCCATGATCATTCCCGGCTGACAGAAACCGCACTGCGGCACGTCTTCCTCAACCCACGCAGCCTGGCACGGGTGTTCGTTGGCGGACGAGAGACCTTCAATCGTAGTGAAGCGTTTATCGGTTGCTGAGCTGACCGTAATTTGGCAGGCACGAATGGCTGCGCCGTTTTCGTGGATCGTGCAGGCGCCACAAACACCCACGCCGCAACCGTATTTTGTTCCGCAAAGGCCCAGGTCGTCGCGCAAAACCCAGAGCAAAGGCGTGTCCGGTTCGGCGATGACAGTTTGGAGCTTGCCATTGATATGGAGAGAATATTGTGGCATGGTCAGAAGCCTGCTGTGTTCGACGCGCGGGCCGGATCGACGTTAGCATCTGGTGACGTGATCTGGCGAGAGATTCGGTTTGACAGATTCTGGATAGGAATAGGGTTCCTCGCTAGGCTCGGGATAAAAGGAAAAGCTAAGCCGCCTTCCGCTCTTCCAACTCTTCCACTTTCTTTTCCACGTGCTTGATTTCTACGCGGTCTTTGCGGATATCGAGGCGCAAGTGGGCGTAAATGCTCATGTACTGGTTAGCGATCCAGACGAGCGCGAAGAGGGCAATGAGATAGCCGCGCCAATCGTTGTACAACAGCTTGTAATGCGTGATGAAGAGAAAAAATGCCGTAACGTAATGGCTGAAGCAGAATTCGCAAGTAAAGAGGAAGAAAAACTTGCGGCAAACCGGGTTGGGATTGGTCTCACTCTGGCGGACGCAATATTCACGCGGCTCGCGGAAGACTTCTTCATGTGTGACGGTCCAGGCAATAGAGGCAATGGGCAGCGCGAGCGCAAAAAGCCATACGGTCTGCAGCGTGAGAGGCATGCATAAGAGACTAGTTTTGCGCCCGCCAAGTTGCCTGCGATGGCCTAGCGGCGCAGCAATTACAATGCTGGCCAATGGCCTTGCAGCTTTACTACATCACGGACCGGCGGCAGTTTGCAGGCGGCGCCCAAGAGCAGGAAGAACGGCTGCTGGCAAAGATTGCCGAGTGCGTGGCGGCAGGCGTGGAATACATACAGCTGCGCGAGAAAGGCCTTGAGAGCCGAGAACTGGAAAATGTAGCGCACAAGGCCATGGCGGCGATTGGCGTTTCGCGGACGCAGTTGCTCATCAATGGGCGAACCGATATTGCGTTGGCGTGTGGCGCGCACGGCGTTCATCTTCCGGCGAATGATTTATCGGCCAGCGAGGTGCGCTCGATCTTTGCGCGCGCGGGCAGGAGCGAACCGGTGATTGGCGTGTCTGCGCATTCGA
>DASXJO010000806.1:0-7879 GCA_036497385.1 Candidatus Angelobacter sp.
AGGATGGCCAGCGCCTCACCAAAGACCACGTGGCAGGTTGGCTTGCCGCGGCGAAGATCATCGTTATCGAGCGCGGGCAGATCGTCATGGATGAGCGAGTACGTATGCAGCATTTCCAGGGCGCTTCCCAGTTCGTCAACACCTTCAGGCAAGCGTCCGGCAATCATGCGCGCGGCTTCAAGACACAGGATGGGACGAAGGCGCTTGCCTCCGGCGAAAACACTGTGCCGCATGGCCTGATGGATGGAGTCCGGCCGCTGGGCGGCGGCGGGCAAAAGCTTTTCCAGCGAAGCGTCAATGGTGCGCTGGCCTTGCGCAAGAATCTCATTCAGCATGAATACTGAGTATAAAACAATCAGATCGGGTGATCCGGAGATCTGGTGATCGGGTGATCTGAAATGCAGAGCAAAAAAAGGAGCACCTTTTCGATGCTCCCTTTGGACGGAGGAGGGTACAACAATATTTTTAGGCAGCGTGCGCGTGCGTCAGAGACTTGGTGTTACTGGCTGCCAGTACAATGGCGCGCACATCAGAGGCATAGCAACAATCAGTTGCGCCGGCTGCCAGGGCGTTGGCCCACATTGTTTCATCGGCCAAGCGATGCGTACACACGATGGTAGTGGCTGCAAAGTCCTGCTTGAGCTGCTGCACTTCACTCAGCGCGGCCAGTTCAAGATCAACAATCGCCACATCAGCCCGGTATCTAGGAATGGCTAAACGCAAGGCATCCACATCTCCGGCCAGATGCACCACGCGGAAATGGTTATAGAGTGATTTCTCCAACATCTCCGCAGTTTTGCTGTTGCTTTGGGCGACAACTACACTCAGCGGTTTCATGAAAGGCGTCCTCATTAGCTATGCGAAAACACGTAAGCTGTTTTCGTTTTTGGACTTTCACGGCTGCTGGACTTCCGCAGGCTTTAGAAGAACTATTTCTTGACGGTCTGAGCCCGATCGGCAGGATCATAGGGCTCAGGCTGTAACTTTCCATTTTGCCGCAGCAGGATCTCGACTTTGCCTTCAGCCTCTTCCAGTTCCTTGCGGCAGGAAGATGAGTGCTTCAGGCCTTCTTCAAAGAGCTTCAATGCCTGTTCAAGCGGGACATTGCCTCGTTCCAACTCATCGACGATTTGTTCCAAACGTTGAAGGCAATCCTCAAACTTAGGCACAGAGCCGAAACTCCATGGCACATTCTAACCCGATAAGCAGGAGCCGCTTCGTTTATTTTTTCCACATTATGGGAATAAAAATGAAGATCATTCAATCCGAATCAGCTGGAAAAAGATTGGAGTATTTTCATCATTTCGAATGCGAGCTGCTTACAGACCACCCGTTGCTGAGGGCGAGCGCTCCGTTGGCGAATGCTTGAGCTTAGCCGCTAAAAATCCAACACCTGAGCGGCTTTATTAAAGTTCTGCTTTAACCCGCTGCTGAAGCCGAGCCAGCAATGCCATCCAGCACGTCTATAGCTGAACTGTACCGTCCCAGCGGCGCAGCCACTTGCGCTCCCTGCACCAGGCCGCGAACTTTGTGCAGCATCTCGCGCGCAATCAGGATTCCTTCAGCGCGGGCGGCTTCGGTATTTGGCGCACGGGCCATGCGCTCAAGGATTGCGTCAGGGACGGAAACGCGCAGCTCATTCTTCATGAACTCGGCATTGCGCACGCTGGTAAGCGGCCAGATTCCGGCCAGCACCGGAATGCGATGATGGTCAACGCGCCTTAGGAACTGCTCCAACAGCGCCACATCAAACACCGGCTGCGTTACGGCGTAGTCTGCGCCGGCTTCAACTTTATATTCAAAGCGGCGCACTTCTTCGTCAATGTTCACAATGCCGGGATTCGCTCCCACGCCGATCATGAACTTTGTCCCTGAGCCAATCGGATTGCCGCCAACGTCCAACCCATGATTCAGGTTGCGAACGATGTTCACCAAGCCGATTGCGTCCACGTCAAAGACCGCAGTTGCGTCAGGATAGTTGCCCAGCTTGGGTGGATCCCCGGTAATGCAGATCAGGTTATGCAGTCCTGTGGTGAACGCGCCCAGCAACTCAGATTGCATGCTCAGCACGTTGCGATCACGACACGTAAAGTGCAGAACGGTCTCAATCCCTGCCTGCTGTTGCACCAAAAGACACAGAGCCATGTTGCTCATGCGGGCAGAGGCGCGAGGGCTGTCCGGGATATTGATGGCGTCAATGCCGGCAGCTTTCAGGAACTTTGCTCCTTCAACTTCTTTGCGGAAGTCGATTCCCTTGGGCGGAACAATCTCTACCAGCGTTACAAACTCACCAGCCGCCAACTTTTTGCCCAGGTTTGATCGCTGCGCCAGAGGCGGCGGAGTGATGCTGGATTCACGCTTGGCTTCAGTGATTACCCGAAAGCCTCCCGGCTTGCCCTTGGCGTCCGACATGCGCAGTGCCGACTTCATTGCCTTGATGTGCTCTGGCGTTGTGCCGCAGCATCCGCCCACCAGATTCACTCCGGCATTCACGAACTTACGCGCGTAGCTGGCCATATATTCCGGAGAGCACAGATAGATGTTGCGGCCTTCAATGCTGCGCGGGATACCTGCATTGGGCTGCGCGGCCAGCGGCTTGTCAGTAAGGCGGCGGATGCGCTCTATGGCTTCCAGCATTGCCACGGGACCGACGCTGCAGTTGCAGCCAATCACGTCCGGGCCCCACTCATGCAGCTTGGTGGTAAATGTCTCGGGGCTGGCGCCGTCCAGGCAGTTGCCGTCTTCATCAATGGTTACCTGCGCCACTAAAAGCTTGTCCGGAGCGACTTCGCGCGCTGCCAGGATGGCCTGATGCAGTTCTTCCAGATAGCCAAACGTTTCCAGCATAAGCACGTCAACCCCGCCTGCTACCAGAGCGGTGATCTGATCGCGGAAAGAAGCGCGGGCTTCCTCGCGTGACGTCTTACCCAGCGGCTCAATGCGCAACCCAAGTGGCCCAATCGATCCTGCCACTAGAACGTTGGCGGCTTTCTTCAGGTTGAAAGCGTCCGCGGCTTCGCGCGCCAGCTCCGCGCCCTTGCGATTGACTTCCTCAACCTTATCGCCTAAACCATGTCGCGCCAGCCGAAAAGAGTTGCCGCCGAAAGTATTGGTTTCAATAATCTCAGCCCCGGCATTCATGTATTCCTGGTGGATTCCGCGAATCAGGTCTGGCTGTGTGAGGTTCAGCTCGTCATAACACTTGTTGATGAACACGCCTTTGGCATAGAGCAGAGTGCCCATTGCGCCGTCGCAAAGGACGGCGCCTTGCTTCAGCCGTGTTAGTAGATCGTTGGCCATTGTTGGTCTGGAATATCGCCACTCTCAGAATACCTTAGCCCATATGGTTCCTGCCATGTGCCCGCAGGGAGTGGCAAGATTCAGTGCATGGAACGCATTCCGCTGCGTTCTTTGGTTTGCCAGGGTGAACCCTGGGGGGGGAGATCCTTGTCTCGGCGCAGGTTGCGGTAAATGCACGATCAGCGGGGCCAGAAGGCTCCAAGGCGCTTGAAAGTGGCTCTGTTATAATCGCGATTTCAACATCATTTAGCGCGGCTTCCAGAGGAAACGGTCTACTAAAGAATGCGGCGAAACAGCTATCTTTCATACTTTTTGGTTGCAAGCTTTGCCCTGGCGATGGCCGGCTGCGGCGGTTCCAGCACCAACAATAACGCACCCAAGCCAACCGGGCTGAAAAAGCGAGTATTGCTTTCCAATACCAACGCCGGCACGGTGACCGTGGTGGACGCACAAAAAGACCTGCTTAGCACCAAAGTCCTGGGCGCTTCTTCTCCCACCAAAATGCTTACCGCCGGCGGAATAACCATCGCCATGGACAGCGCCGGCAGCCAAATCGCGATCATCGATAACCCAACCGAAGCCGTGACTTTCAAGGCCCCCATAGGCGATCAACCTTTTGACATCGCCATTAGCCCCGACGGTAAAAATGCCTGGGCAGCCATGCGTAACTTTGGCTTTGTTCAGTCCGTGGACACCACCACCGGCGTTGCGCGTGGCGTGCTTCGTATCGGCAATGCCCGCCGCCTGGTGATGAGTCCCAACGGAACCAAGCTGCTGGTTTTTCCCGATCCTCAAGGGCAGATTCCACCGAATACCAGCACATTTTTTGTTATCGATACGGCAAGCTCAGCCGTCACGGCAGTTACTGATGCAACGCACCTTGACCAGCCCGTCAACGCCGTCTTCAATGGCAGTGAGACGAAGGCTTTTATCCTGAACTGCGGCGCAGAATGCGGTGGCACCGCTGCCAGCGTGGTCTTTGCCGACTTCACCAACACACCCGCCGGTTTCAGCGCTCCGATTCCCGTTCCTGGCGCGACCGTTGGGCTGATCAACGGAGCAAACCTTTATGTTGCGGGAACGCCGAACCCGGCTCTAACAGGTCCCGGCCCCGGCTGCCCGATTTCACGCTGCGGCGTGCTGACCGTGATCAATGCCACTGCATTCACTGCTGGAGCGCAAGTCCCGATTACCGACGGCGACCATGAAAAGATTTCCTTTGGCAATAACCGCGTTTACGTTGGCGCCATTGGATGCACGGTGGAACCCGGAACGGCGGCCAATACCGTCCGCGGCTGCCTGAGCATCTTTAATACCGGCACATCCACCGCTGTCTTTCCCCCAGAATCATCCTTCCGCCAGAGCTTTGATGTAACGGGCTTACAACCTATCTCCGGCCGCAACATTATTTACGTGGTCCAGGGCTCGGAACTCGATATTTTCGATACAAATACCGATACTCTCGCTCCCGGCATCACCCAGATCGACGTAGTGGGCAGGGCGTTTGACGTGGTGCAGATCGATCCGTAAGGGTTCGAAAGTCCCGAGCAGAGCGAGGGATCCCTACTCCAACCAGAATGCATTCGGAAGCGGCAGCTTTAGGTTTGCGATCGCGGCGATACCACTCCCAACCGCCTAGATGAGTGCGGAGGAGCGATCATGCGATCCTCTGCTTGCTTCATCCATACGCAACCATTTTTTTAACCCTGTCATCCTGAGCGAACTCCGAGGGAGCGAACGAACCGAGGGGGAGTCGAAGGACCCCGAAGGTGCCGGTTGTCACCATGCGGCGTCAACCGCGTGCTACTTCGGCTCCAGCCGGAGCTCATGCGCCTTCATCGCCTGCACGCCTGCATCGGTAAATGCCAGTGGGAAAGTTTTGTTGTTGTACCAGGCGTCCCAGTGGTCCATGTAATGCGGGCTGAAGGGCTGGCCGGATTCGCCCAGCACGATGTTGAAGGTTGACGCGTCAAGGTTGGAGAAGTCCACGGTCATGCGTTCGGACGGGCCAAAGCCCCGGCCCACCTGCTTTACGGTATAGCCTCCGCCGGATTGCGGCTTGGTGCCTGGCCCGGCAACGCTCATGTGTCCGTGCAGAATGGGTAGGCCGTTGAATACTGGATGGCTGATCGACACGGGATAAACTTCGCCATATTTCCAGGTCTTCAGGTCGGCGGGCGCGTCTTTCAGCGCTTTTTCCACGGCGGCGGTCAGCACATCATTGAAGTTGGCATAGCCTGGAGGCAGCCATCGCGCCGGCTGATTGGCGACAATGTTTTCCAGCGCCACGGCGGCCTCTGACCATTCATAGTTGTCGGCGTCATTGCCCAGCTTGGGATCAAGCAGCATCTCCCACAGGTAGCGGCGCGCGCGGACTTCGATGGTCGGCGCAACGGAGTCGGCCAGCATGCGTCCGTCCCAGCCGCGCATGATGTCGGCGGCGCTGCGTGTGCGGTCGGTGGCTTTGGCGCTGTGGTCGATAGCGTAAACCATCTTGTCGGCAAAGAGGCGGTCGTATTCTGAAGTGATGTCAGTCTGCAGGGCCAGCATGTCCGCCGGGGAAAACTTTTTGTCTGTCTTCAGCACTTTGTAGATGCGCTCTGTGCGATACGGCGGGAACCACTGCGTCGCCAACTCATACGGATATCCCGCAGGCGTGATCTTGGCGTTGGCCGTGGCGATAATCCCTGATGGCGGATTGTAAAGGCTGGGCAGTTTGTCAAAAGGCAGATAGCCGGTCCAGTCATGCTTGCCGTCTGCGCCGTTCACCGGCACGGTGCCATCGCCTGCGGCGCGAATAGGCACAAAGCCCATGGGCTGGTAACCAATGTTGCCGTCAATATCGGCATACACAACATTTTGCGAGGGCGTGGCAAAAACCGAAAGCGCTTTGCGGAACTCGTCCCAGTTCTGCGCGGAGTCAAGATCAAACAGCGGCACGCTGATGGCATGCGGATCATAGACCAGCCAGCCCAGCGCAATCTGCCGCGTTTCTCCGTGCAGCAGCGCTGTGATGATTGGCCCGTGCCGCGTGACCGTGACGTCAAACGCCACGTCAGGCTTGCCCTTGACGTGAATCACCTGGTGATCGATCTCAGGTTTCTGCCAGCCGGTGGGCGTCTGATATTCACCGGCGGCGTTGAAGTTTTCAATGAACAGGTCCTGCACGTCAGGATTGAGATTGGTGAATCCCCATGCGATGCGTTGGTTGTGTCCCACGGTAATGAAAGGCACGCCGGGCAGGGAAAAGCCTTCAACATTGAAGTCGCCGGAGTGGAGCTGCACTTCATACCACACGCCGGGGGCTCGATGCGGCAAATGCATATCGTTGGAGAGCAGCGGCTTGCCGGAAACCGTGTGCGCTCCGGAGATTACCCAGTTGTTCGATCCGGGCAGGCAAGCTTCGCAATCATTTTGATTCAAGTGCGGCAGAGCTCGAGGCGCAGGAAGAGGAGATATAGATTGGCTGATCTTTGCGGGAGCGTTCGCCGGTGGATTTTGCGTTGGCGAGCTTGCTGCGGTTCCCGCTTCGCTCGCCGGCGGATGATCATGCCAAGAATCCGGCGGATACAGATCGGCCATCAGCTCGGGAGAAAGCTTGGCGCCAATCTTTTCCCGCCAGTATTCGGTTTCATACTGCGGGTTCAGCAGCTGGCTCATGCCAATGCCGATGAGAAGAGAGTCCGCCACCGTCCACGGCCGCGGCTTGTAGCCAAGCAGGGTGAACTCCATTGGGAGTTTTTTACTGTGCTGGTCGATGAAAGCGTTTACGCCTTTTGTATACGCTTCAAAGAATGCGCGGTCACGCGGCGAGAGCTGCTGCGTTACGCGTTCAGCAACCACGCGCAGACGCATAGTGCGCTGCTGCTTGTCATAGTCCATCCAGGTCTGGCGCGGACGCACAGCGGCAGTGGCACGGGATACTGGCTGCGGCGGCGCGCTGGACGCGGGAAAAATCTCCGCCATCTCACCGCCTACCGCGCGACGCGTGAGGTCCATCTGCCAGAGGCGGTCTTGCGCGGTTACATAACCCTGGGCAAAGAACAGGTCTTGTAGATTTGCCGCCGTGATATGCGGCACGCCGTGCGTGTCGCGCACAACGGAAACTGGCGCCTGCAACCCAGTCACGGTGATGGTGCCATCGAGTTGCGGCAGGGCAGAGCGCGCGCCGTTATAGAACCACAGGAACGCCAGAGTCCCGGCAACGATGACGAGCAGCAGAATCCATAAAATGATTCTGAACGCGATGCCGAAAAAGCTTTTGCGCGCGGCAGGAGCAGCAACACTTGTAGCCATGGGCCAAGATTTTACGGGAATGGACGAGTTTTAGAAACTCGCCCGTTCCCAGTATCAGCGTCTAGCGATTCGCTCCGAATCGCGGGCCTGTAGGCAGACGTTCATCGCGCATGCGATGAATCCTTGCAACCAGGTCACAGATTATTAGAAGGAAAAGTAACCCTGTAGCCACACTCGGCGTAGCCGCCACAAGAGGTATAATGAAAATGAAATTCATTTTCATTTAGCTTATTCAGGGAACGGCTCCAGACATGCTGCAAACACGGATTGACGATCATGCACC
>DASXJO010000807.1:0-6142 GCA_036497385.1 Candidatus Angelobacter sp.
CCCACAGATCAAATAAACGGGAATGCCCATGCGATGCGCGAAGGTCAACTCGCCTTGCGTACCCGCGCCGCGTCCGGCGTACTGGTCCCAGTAGCAGACAATCGCGTCACAGCGATGCTCAATCAAATCAAGATCGTAGGCGATGATCTTTCGGATCGTCTGCTGAAACCGGTGGAGGTCGCTAGCTTTCCACGCGCGAAACTCGCTGGCTTCAACGGCGGTCAGGTTTTTCATCTCGTCTTCAGCCGGATCGTAAATCTCATGTCCCAGGGCCTTGAGTGCCGGTGTGATCTGGGCGCGCCAGCCTTTGCCGAGATCGGGAGAGTATTCAATGGAGCCTGCGAGATAGAAAAGCATGAAAGGCGATTGTCAGCGATTCAGAGTGGCGCGTCAACGCAGATTAAGGAGGTTTGGGACGGGTTTTCCAGAGGTTTTCCTAGGTCTTTGTTTTAAAATCCCGAGCGGAGCGAGGGAGCCCTATGGTCTTGCAGGTTTTTAGGACTGCGACGTTTTGTTTTTACCGCAAAGGGCGCAAAGGAAAAAAGTGTATGTTATGCAAACCAAGAGCTGTTTGCCCGAGAAACCCATTTCGCTATAGGGCCCTCTCACTGCGTTCGAGGTTTCAGAAAAACCTATTCGTACTTCAACGCCCTTAACGGCTCAGTGTTCATTGCGCGGCGAGCGGGAATGTACGAAGCGACCAAGCCAACGGCAGCCAGCAAAAAAGCCACGGAGATCAGGGTGACGGGATCGGACGGCGAGACGCCGACGAGCAGAGATCCGATTCCTCGAGCGGCAAGAAACGTCATGACAAGACCGGCAAGCAAGCCTGCGCCAACCAAGAGAAAGCCCTGGCGCAGGATCATCTTTAATATGTCGCCGCGTCCGGCGCCCAGGGCCATGCGGACGCCGATCTCATGTGTTTTCTGCGAAGCCGCGTAAGAGATCACGCTGTAAACGCCCACCACAGCCAGCACCAGGCCGAGCAGACCCAGTACTACGGTAAAGCGGCTGGCCATGCGATACAGAAAGAAACCATTGGCGCCGCCCAGGGACTGCTCCATGGTTTGTACGTCGGTCACGGGAAGGCCGGGGGCCAGACTGCGTATCTGCTGTTCGACTGCTGGAAGCAGTGCCTCCGGCGCGCCAGCGGTACGCAGCTGCAAAGGAACGGAAGTTTTGCGCCAGAGGCTCGTAATAAAACATCGTTGTTGTGTCCACAGGGTCGTTATATTTACCCTGCTTCGCGATGCCCACAACCTGAATGAACGGGCCGGATGGCTCTGAGTTACTGAAACGCTTGCCCAGCGCATCCTGTCCGGGCCAGAGCTTGTTGGCCATAGCTTCACTGATTACGGCGACCTTTGGAGTGTTGCTGGTGTCCTGTTCGGTGAAGAGCCTTCCCCGCAGAAGGGGAATACGCATGGTGGTGAAATAGGCGGGGTCGACCACATTGTAAAAGGCAGCAGGCGCGGCTTCCTTGCCGGCTTGCGCCTGACTTTCAGGAAATACATGGCCGCCTTCATTGGAATATCCCATGGGAACGGTTGCAGCCAGGCTTACGGATTCAACTCCCGGCAGCACGCGGACGCGGTCTTCCAATTCGCGGAAAAATTGTTCCGTGCGCGGCTGGTCAAAGCCGATGGTGCGCGTTTCCATGGTGAGGTTGAGAACATTGTGCGGATCAAAACCCAGATAAGCGTGCTCAGCGTTCTGGCTGCTGCGAACAAAGAGCCCCGCGACCACCAGCAACATTAAAGAGACGGCCACCTGCGCTACCCCAAGCACGTTGCGTACTTTGGATTTGCCTGAACCCAGAATGCCGCGGCTGCCTTCATGCAAGACCGTGTTGAAATCGGAACGGGCGGCGCGCCACGCCGGCGCCAGACCAACCAGCAATCCCGTGATGAGCGCGATGGCAAGACCAAAGCTGAAAACGCGCCAGTCAAAACTGAAATCGAAGCGGATGGGAATATCAGCCACTGCAATGTGGACGGAGCTGAGCAAACGAGTGGCCCATACGCCCACCACCGTGCCGAGGACTGCGCCCATGAGAGCGAGCAACAAACTTTCCGTGAGCAACTGGCGGACAATGCGGCTGCGCGCAGCGCCCAGAGCGGTCCGCACAGCAAGTTCGCGCTCACGCGCGGTGGCACGCACCAGGACAATGTTGGCCACGTTAGAACAGGCCAGCAATAGCACCATGCCGGCCAGAACCATAAACAAAATGCCGACAATCAACATGCCATTGGAAGGATCAGGGTCAGGACGCGCAAGCCTTTCCGGATAGAGATGGTAGGTGATGCCTTTGTGCGTTTCTGGAAATGCCTGATTGAGCCGCTGGGCTACAACGTTCGCAGAAACCTGCGCCTGCTGCCGGGTAACGCCGGGTTTCAGTATCCCCAGAAGTTTTACATCGCCGTCATTCCGCTTGGTCCAGTAATCGTCTTTATTGCCGGTGACCCAGAGAGTTCGCATCCCGAACGGCAGGTAGGCTTGCATGTCCACCAGGGCATAGGTCCCGTGAAAACCTTCCGGCGCAACGCCAATCACGGTGGCGGAGTGACCGTTCATTTTTACCTGCTGGCCAACAATGGATGAGTCTGCGTTGAAACGCTTTTTCCAGTACTCATAACCGAGCACCACCACGTTTTCAGTCCCGCGCTTTTCGGTTTCCGCGCCATAGATCAATCGTCCCACGGCGGGCTTGAGACCCAGGGCTTGGAAGAAGTTTGCGCTCACATAGCTATAAAGGACCGGCTCAACTTTGCCCGCATGCTCCATGCCGGCGAGGCTGAGTGTGTAGCCAAGAACGTCAGAAAATCCATCGGCCTGGCCGCGAATGTCCTGGAAGTCAGGAAAAGGAAACTGGCTAGACGGATTTGGCGCTCCCTGGGCCTGCCCGTCAAAAACCACAAGACGATCAGCGTTGGCCACCGGCAAAGGCCGCAGCATGAGTCCATTGACGGCGCTGAAGATGGTGGTATTAGCGCCAATTCCCAGAGCAAGCGTTAAAGTCGCGATGGCGGTCATGGCGGGATTCTTCAGCAGCATGCGCATGCCGTAACGGATGTCCTGGATTAAAGTCCTCATTGAGCGCCCCTCCGGAGGCGAGATGGAATGATGCGGAAATGAAGATACTGGCAATTCAACGCCCGAACCAGGGAAATGCGTTCAAGCAGTTGAATGCCTAGTAGATATACGCCGGCGAGGCAGCGCAAGTTCCGTGGTCTTGGTGTTCGATTCCGAACAGCTGGGTGGCGGAAACGAACATTCGCTGGGGCTGTCGGCAGGCGCTGTCTGGCGGTCGGCCGCAAGGTGAGCTGGAGGCCGGAAAAATCACGCGCCAGAAAACTACCAGTTATTAGACTGGCCCAGTCGCACGGGTCGCGAGAAATTATGCGCCACTACTTCAAACCGATGCTTAACATTACTCGGCTCTCTGTGTGGCCTGTCTCGCTTGTGCCTCGGCCCAGCTTCGACGATACGGCTCCCCCAAGATAGGGTCTAGATGCAGCTCGAAAAGGAATGTGCGATTTAGAAAGGCCACTAATTCAGCGATATCTGCTCTGCCGCTTTGTAGAGCCGCCTCGTTAAATGCCACGGATTGAGAATAGTGGTATCTAATCTGAGGGTTCTTTTCTCGCGCCGCAAGAATGACTGCCAGCGTGGTGCTTGATTGGTTTACTACCGCACGGACCGCCGATTCAAGTTTGTCACGGTCGACCGTCCGGATGCTGAATGGCACTTCAATAAGCACGATCTTGCCCATATGCCTGTCTGAAACCTTTGTCTGTTTCAGCTTTTTGCGGATCCTGGTTGTTAGCCGGCTGTAGTTGTCGATTTGCTCCGACGGCTTCGCAAATTTCATAAAAAGACGCACAGATTCATATTCTCGAAATCTCTCGCCTTGGTCGAATCTCGCAGTAACCTCTTCGCGGCTTCTTGCCGGAACGCTATAGAGCCGCACTCCAGCGTTCCAATCCTTGGTGTTCCCGTAATCTATAGGTTCTGACGCGGATGTCAGTATTTCGACCCAGATGTCTGTGTGTCCATCACTGTAACGGACAGGTAGCTTACCGCAACGCGCGTCACTCATAGCGCGGCGAACTAATCTGAGAACACAGTTGTAAGTGTGGCCCGTAAGTGGCTCTGATGAGCGAATCTTGATGCACAGAGGCAAGGCAATGCGGCGCGTCTTATCTTCGATGAGATGGCAAAGGCTCTCACTCAGCACTTTAGGTTCGGTAATTTGCGGCGAGCTCCCGAGCCTAGAACATTCGCACGGAATATCCAATCCCGCGACGCTAATTGTAAAATCTCCCGTGCTACTCCTCACCTCAGAGTTGAGGGTTACTGCCTGATTTGCGAGGCATGCCCTTTTGAGCCTAGTCGCGATCGCTAGTTCAAAAAACATCGGCCAAAACTTGTCACGCTTAAGCTTCTGAATCTTGTCGTGCAACGAGGGGTCGTCTCGAAAGGTCTTGAAGTAGGCAGCCAACTCAAGGACCTGGAGAACGTGTTCAGTGGCTCTGGCTGACAGTAGCCACTTTCTTAGCTGCCGAGATTCGTCATCAAAGACTGCTATCGGGCTGGAATCAGCGATCAACAGCTCCTCTAAATAGTCTTCGCCAAGTTTTTGTTTGAGAAGAGCTATGCTGTCCTCAACAAAACCAACAGGCAAATCGAGGTCCTCTAGCCGTGCATTTGCACTGCAAATCCATTTGTAAAGCGCAATATCAAGGTCGGGCATTGCAGTCTGCTCGTATCAGCGCTATGTTAGCACCACAATAGTTGACAAGGACGGATTACTCCACTGGGAACATGCCAGATGTGTGTCAAGAACCACAGGCTCCCGACGCTCGTCTATATAATTGCTGCGCTTTCTGCTGATCACATCATCGCTCATTAGCCCGGAGGGTCCGATTGAAGTCTCTTTGTGTTTTTGCACTCATTCTGCTTCAAACCAGCTTTATTTTTGCGCAGCGTAATTTTCAGCAACAGGCGGCTTACTCACCACAGCTTACCGGCGAACTCAAGCAGCTGCAGGAAGCGGCGTTGAAGAGCGACTATGCCTGGGACCAGCTTGCCCACCTGACAAACAATATCGGACCAAGACCTGCGGGATCGGCGCAAGCCAACCACGCTGCGCAATATGTTGCCGCTGAGCTGCGCAAGCTTGGGCTCGACGTGAAGCTGGAAAAAGTTGTTGTCCCGCATTGGGTGCGTGGAGAAGAAACCGGAGCGCTGGTGGAATTTCCCGGCATGGCTCCAGGGACAACGCAAAAAGTGGTGCTGACGGCGCTGGGCGGCAGCGTCGCCACGCCGGCACAGGGAATCACGGCGGAAGTGGTGGTGGTGAACAACTTTGAGGAGCTGGGTGCGCTCAGCCGTGACAAAGTTGCCGGCAAGATTGTGCTGTTCAATTACAAATTTGATAAAGAGCTGGCGGCCACCGGCCATGGCGGGCCTGCTTATGGGGAGGCGGTAATCTATCGCGCGATAGGGGCCAGCACGGCGGCGAAGCAGGAAGCCATTGCCGCGCTAGTGCGGAGCGTCGGCGGCGCGGACTACCGCATTCCGCACACCGGCGCAATGGTCTATCTAAAAGACGCGCCACAGATTCCGGCAGCGGCCGTAACCGCCGAAGATGCAGACACGCTGGCGTATCTGGCGAAACAAGGCAGCGTTCGCATGCGCCTGGTGTTGACGCCGCAGAAGCTGGCCGATGTGGACTCATACAACGTGGTGGCCGACCTGAAAGGCAGCGAGCTGCCGGACCAGGTAGTGATTGTTTCCGGCCATCTTGATTCATGGGACCTGGGCACCGGGGCCATCGATGACGGCGCTGGCGTAGTTGTTGCGATGCAGACGGCGCAGCTGATCAAGCAACTTGGGCTGCATCCTCGGCGGACGATCCGGGTGATTGCGTGGATGAATGAGGAGTTCGGCAACTCCGGCGGACTGGCCTACGCCGCCGCGCATAAAGGCGAAGCGGCCAAGCACTTTGCCGCTATTGAAAGTGATCTGGGCGCGGGACATCCTGTGGGCATAAGCATGGCCGCCCCGGCGGGAAACCTGCCTTTCCTGCAGCCGACAGCGCATGTTTTGCAGGCGAGTGGAGCCGGAATCCTGCGCGCAG
>DASXJO010000808.1:0-6367 GCA_036497385.1 Candidatus Angelobacter sp.
AATTCTTGCTACGCTCAGTTCAGCGATGTTTGAAAGAGAAGGTTGAGCAAGCCATTTTTGTCCAGAATGGGGGCGGGGCCGAAGCTCTTGCTCGTTCATTGTTCCTTGAACACCGCGAGATGGCAGTTACGGTCGTCGATGTTCCCGGCTTCTCAGAGCAAACGGCTAAGTTGATCATCAGTGAAGCGATGGTCGCATCAGGCTTTACTGAAGCTGTTTATGACACCCACGGAATTCGCCGCGAGCCGCGATTGAAAGTGCTTTGGCCCGAGCAGAGTGAACCTAACAGAGCACTTGGCGCCGATGACTTGCTGCTGGTGTCTGGAGGCGGCAAGGGAATTACCGCTGAGTGTGCTCTTACCCTGGCCCGCTCTGTCGGCTGCCGTCTGGCCTTGCTCGGACGTTCGCATCCTGAGCGCGATGAGGAACTTCGGACAAATCTGCAGCGTTTTAGCAACGCCAACATTGCATTCAAATATTTTCCAGTCGATGTCACCGAGGAAAAAGCTACCGTCGAAACTATCGAACGGATCCAATCTGAAATGGGAGCCGTGTCCGCCGTACTTCATGGAGCGGGAATCAATAATCCCAAGCAGCTGGAAGAGCTGACAGAGCGCGAGTTGCGCACTACATTGCAAGTAAAGGTGATCGCGCTACGCAATATATTACGGGCGCTCGACGAAGACAATCTTCGCCTGCTGCTTACGTTCGGCTCCATCATTGGCAGAACCGGGCTCCAGGGCGAAGGGCATTATGGACTTGCCAACGAGTGGCTCAGGATGGAAGTAGAAGAGTGGCAGCATCAGCATCCTGCTTGCCGTTGCTTGAACCTCGAATGGTCAGTGTGGGCCGGCGTGGGCATGGGCCAGCGCCTGGGTGTTTTGGAGT
This sequence comes from Candidatus Angelobacter sp., assembly GCA_036497385.1. Lineage (GTDB taxonomy): Bacteria > Acidobacteriota > Terriglobia > Terriglobales > Acidobacteriaceae > Angelobacter. The sequence continues at coordinate 889 of DASXJO010000808.1, forward strand.
CTCTGCAGCAACAGGGAATTACGCCGCTGCCACTCGATCAAGCTCTGACGTGCTTACCCAAGTTGCTTGCATGGAAAACAGCGCCTGTTTCGTGCATCGTGACGGCACGAACAGGCAATCTGCCGACGCTTGGCTTTGGCCATTCTGATTTACCTTTCCTGCGTTTTCTGGAAAATGTGCGTCTGCACTATCCCGGCATTGAACTGATCGCCGATGCGGAAATTTCCGCTGACACTGACCCTTATCTAAAAGACCATTGCTTTCAAGGCGACCAGATTTTTCCGGCCGTACTGGGCATGGAAGCGATGACACAAGTGGCAAGCGCGCTGGAAGAGACCGATGACGTGCCGCGCTTTTACAATTTGCGTTTCAATCGGCCCATCATAGTTCCCAAAGATAAATCGATTGTCCTGCGCGTAGCTGCTGTGCGCCGCCGTCCCGGATTGATTGCTGTCGCAGTGCGCAGTTCAAGCACGTCGTTTCATGTCGATCATTTCACCGGCGAGTGTGTTTTCGGCGCTGAGGCTGAAGACCAGACGGAATCGGCAACAGCAGAAGTCGCGCAGCGGCGAATTCTTCCACTGGTTCCTGAAGGAGACCTTTACGGTCGCACTCTTTTTCATCAAGGACGCTTCCGCCGGATAACGGGATATCACGAGCTTCAGGCGAAGCGCTGTGTTGCGGGAATCTCCGGTTCTGGGAAACAGCAGTGGTTCGCGCGTTACCTTCCCGATGACATGCTGCTGGGCAATGCCGCATCGCGGGACGCCGTCATCCACTGCGTGCAGGCCTGCATTCCTCACAAGACCGTCCTGCCGACCGGAGTGGATTCCGTTGTGACCAGCGCTGTCTGGACGACTGAATCCGCAACTGTTACAGCGGAAGAGCGCGAACACGATGGTGATGATTTTATTTATGAGGTAAAGGTCGAGGATTCAGACGGCCGCATTTGCGAACGCTGGAACGGGCTGCGGCTGCACGCCGTCTCGCTCATTGAAACACATCGCTCCTGGCCGGCAGCCTTGCTTGCGCCCTATTTGGAGCGTCGACTATCCGAGATCTTGCCATCCACGGATATACGTATCTTTTTGCATGAAGCTGCGGCGCAGGATTCCAAATGTTCCTGCCATCGGCCTGACGGCAAGCCAGAAGAGCAGACCCACCCAAAAATGCAGGTTTCCCGTTCACATTGCGGAAGTTTAATTCTAACGGCGAGCTCACAAAAGACCATCGGTTGCGATATGGAGCAGTGTACAGGGCGCGATGAGACGGCATGGACAGGATTGCTGGGTGAGCAGTGGCTTTCATTAGCGCAGATGATCGCCAGCGGGAGTGCTATTCCTCTGGACCAGTCAGCCACTCAGGTGTGGGCTTTGAAAGAAAGCCTGAGAAAATGCGGGGCCGCATTCGACCAGCATTTGCAAATAGATACCCAAACGTCGGACGGCTGGACCATTCTTTCGTCGGGCGAGTTGCAGGGTGCAATTTTTGGAACATCCATTCAGGGCTTCCAAGACAAAGTTGTATTTGCCTTTGTAACGCGGCAGGCGACATGAAGTTCTATGAATACAAGCAGATCGTCGGCTTTGAAGAGACGAACCTGACGGGGAATGTGTACTTCACCAATTACTTCCATTGGCAGGGAAGAGCACGGGAACATTTTCTCCGCGAATATGCTCCTGAGATCCTTCAGCAACTGGAGGAAGGGCTTGCGCTGATCACTCTGCATTGCTCATGCAACTTTCTGGATGAAGTAAAGGCCTTTGATGAGGTGACGGTGCGAATGTTTTTGGAAGAAATGCAGCAGAACAGGATCACGATGCGATTCGAATACTGGCGAGACGCGCGCGAACCTGTGCTGGTGGCGCGCGGGGAACAGCAGATAGCCTGCATGCGTCGCGATGAGGGGCGTCTTGCGCCGTCGCCCGTTCCGGACTGTCTGCGGAGGGCCTTGACTGGGTTCCTTGAATCAGTTGCGTCCCGCTGACGACATACGTGTTTCAGCGGCGCGGAAAGGATAATTGATATGGACCAGGCAGTTGTACGTGAATCGACAACGAGGCTGCACTATGAATCGGTAAAGCGCGCCATCGCCGCCATGCGCAGGCAGATGGGACAGCCAATGTCATTGCGTTCGCTGGCAAAAATCGGCTTTGCCAGTCCGTATCATTTCACACGGACTTTTCGGAGTGTCACCGGGCTTCCGCCGCTTCATTTTCTTTCTGCGTTACGTCTGGACGCGGCCCGCACCTTGCTTCTGCACACCCGCAGCAAGGTCATAGATATCTGCTATGACGTTGGTTACAGCAGCGTAGGGACTTTCACGCGGAGATTTACCGGCTCATTTGGTATTTCGCCACTGCAATTTCGCGCCCTGGCGCAATCGCCGCGTGACGTCATACCCAACCACCAAATCTTGCCTGAGCGACACGGCACATTTGGTACTGGTCTCAGTTTTTCAGGACGTGTGATGGTGCCGGACGGCTTTAAAGGAATCGTTTGTGTCGGTCTCTTCACTACACCGATTCCGCAATCGAAGCCCCTTGCCTGCACAATTGCAGCACCCAACGGTGACTACCAGATGCTGGATGCACCTAAGGGAAAATCATTCCTGTTTGCGCTTGGAATGGAACTCCCAATCGAGGCGCGCGACTGTTTCTGCCATGACTCGGTTTTGCGCGCCGGCGGACAGGCGATACGTGTCTCTGAAGATGGTGTCTCTGGCGATACGGATCTGATCTTGCGAGCGCCTTTGCCCACTGACCCCCCAATACTTCTTTTTCTCGCGGACTTGATGCAGAAGGCCAGAAGCGGGCGGAGAAACCGGAATACTCCGGCCTCTATTCCCGATTTTGCCGGGATATTTCCTACACAGCAAGCAAACGAAGCTCAAGAAGCGGGAAGGATATCTAAACCGCTGTAGTTTCATTGGATTGTCCGATTCAAGATTCGCGCAGATTGCGCATCCGTCATCCAAGTGTTCAATCTGTCCCAAATTGGGACCGGCTGTCACGCCAAAAATAAGAATCGATATATTTTTGACAAACATCCAACCTGCTCGATAAGATACTTTTTCGCATGAAAGCTCTCCGCCAGATGCCGATGTGTATGAACAACGCATGTTGTCCGTGCGTCTTGTTCAGCACATCTGGAGAGTGTTTTTAGAGCTGCAATAGTTTAGTAATTTTCGTTGAAGCCCACTCACCAGACCGTGAGTGGGCTTTTTGCTTTTTGGGAACGGGCCGGGACGTACCAAATCGAAAAAGCTGCCAAACAGGAGGATCAAATCAATGCCAAACCAAGTGACACAAGAAAAATCAAGGAGAAGTCTTTCCCTGGACGGCTGGGCCGTGGGAATCGCATTGCTATTGGCGGCGCTGGTGAAGTTGGGCGCGCTAAAGCATGTGGGATGGTAAGGCACGACAAAAACCGATTGGAGGATTTGCAATGGCAACTACTACCGCTGTACTTAGAGCAGAACCAATTCCACTTCCACGCAGATTTTTGACCATGCTGCCAGGCATTGCCCTACTGACCATTGTGGGACTGGCGGGAAAGGTCCTGGAAAAGTCCATAGCCACATACAGCAAAGCCCATCATCTGGTGATTCCCAATATTGAATATGTTCTGTGGGCGATCCTGATCGGGCTTTTAATCTCGAACACCATTGGCGTAGCCGAAGTGTTTAAGCCGGGAATCGCCTCCTATGAATTCTGGCTTAAGACCGGCATTGTCTTGCTGGGCGCGCGCTTCCTCTTGGCGGACGTTCTAAAGCTGGGTGCGGTCAGTCTTACGTTGGTCTTGATCGAACTTATCCTTTCGATTGGCTTCATGACGCTGCTGGGCCGGATCTTCGGACTCAGCCCCAAGCTGACGAGCCTGCTTGCTGTCGGAAGCTCAATCTGCGGCGTGTCAGCCATTATCGCTACCAAAGGCGCGATTGAAGCAGATGATGAAGACTCTTCATTTGCCATTGCGGCCATCCTGGCTCTGGGTGCGCTGGCGTTATTTACCTTTCCTCCAATTGGCCACTGGCTGGGAATGAGCGACCGCGTTTACGGCCTATGGGCCGGGACTGGCGTGGACAATACCGCAGAAGCAGTGGCAGCAGGCGCGCTCTATTCTGATGCCGCCGCTAAAATCGCCGTGCTGGCCAAAACTACGCGTAATGCGATGATCGGCTTTGTGGTTCTGGGGTACGCACTTTACTGGGCGGCGCGCGATGGAAGGCAGGCCGTGGCCAACAAAGCGGCATTTCTATGGCAGAAGTTTCCCAAGTTTGTGCTGGGATTCCTGCTGATATCGTTACTGGCAAGCCTGAGCGTCTTCAACAAAGACCAGGTGAGCAGCTTGGCGAATCTGTCACGCTGGGCGTTCCTGCTGACGTTTGCCGGCGTCGGCTTGCGCATTAATTTTAAGGAGATGAAGAAGCAGGGAATCAGGCCATTTATAGTGGGAGCGCTGGGCGAAGTGGTGATTGCGGCGATTACGCTGGGATTGGTGCTGGGGGCGAGCAAACTCGTGAAGCTGTAAGAGAAGGTTGCAGGGGCTGCCTCCGGCGTTAACGCACCCTTGCGCGTGTTACATTTATTCCACAATGGATGCTGATCTTAAAAAGAAACTTCAGATAAGTTTGCTGGTGTTTGTTGTGATCGCCGGCATTCGCGTTGGATTTATTTTTTACGGGCGGCGAGACACAGGTGAAGGCCCGAAGAAGGCGGAGACAACATATTCATCGAACATGGATGACTATGTAACCCCGCATAAGATTTTCCCTTACAACGTTGATTCTGCCAAAAAGGAATTGGTGGGCAAGCCGATGTGGGTAAAGACGGGAAACGTGTTGCCGTATTATCCCTACGATCCGGCGACGCACACCGTGAACTTTAAGCGCCAAGCCGGATTGTTGCCTCCCGTGGCTAAGTTGCAGGTTAAGGACGTTGTACTGGCCCGGGATGCAGCACCGCCGAAGGTCGGTGAGGTCAAAGTTGTCCAGAACAAGATCATGGCGGTTTTTGAGAAGGCAGGCGAGCCTGGGACGTTTGCTGCGGCCATCGGTTCAAACACCAGTGACGATTACACCTTCAATGTAAACGACAATTTCTTCTTTGAAGATCCGCACCAACTCTATAAGCACTGGCCAGCCGACACATGGAGCGCCATTGATCAGCACCAGGCCAAGCAGGGGATGAGCGAGTTGCAGGCCAGCTTTGCACTGGGAGCAAACATGAGCGCAAGCGAAGGAGATTACGGAAATCGCACCATTGAATTTGCGAACGCCGGCAAACCGGTGACCGTGGTTTTTGAAAAGAACAAGGCAACCAGCATCACGCCGGGAAAAGGACAGTAAGGCTTGGTTCAGCTGAGCGGTGGTGCAGGCAGTGTGCCGATTCTGTTCAACAATCCCGAAGACTAATCTAGCCGCTGGTCTTCCGGCTCTTCTTGGCCGGACGGTCTTCTTCTACCGGAACCGCGGGCG
>DASXJO010000809.1:0-6929 GCA_036497385.1 Candidatus Angelobacter sp.
AACAACAAGCGCCCATCGAAAGGTGGGCGCTTTTGTATTTGCTGCAAGATGAATGCCCGGCGACGCTGCCTAATCCTTGAGCTTTTCCAGCAGCTTGTCCGGGTTGATGGGTTTGGGCAGCACTTCAAAGATATAGCCTTCCGCACGGGCTTTGGCCAGCAGGTCAACGCTGGCTGCCTGTCCGGAGAAGAGAATGATGCGGCATTGGGGAAGCTCTTTCATGATGGCTTTGGCGGTTTCAATTCCGTCCATGCCGGGCATAATAACGTCACTGATGACGGCGTCCGGCAGCACGAGTTTGGCCCACTTGACTGCCGACTCACCGTGCGAGACAGCCAGCGCGTCGTGCCCTTCGCCTTCCAGGATGTTGACCAGGGTATCGGCGATGATGGGCTCGTCATCAACCACGATAATTTTCACTAAGCGGGGTCTCCGGCGGAGATCAAGCTGTTGCGCTCACGCTCTGAGGAGCTTGCGTCCGGAACGCCGGTGGCGTATTTCGTCGGAAGAAAAATTGAGAACGCAGTACCGTGGCCGCTTTGCCCCGTTCTGCTTTTCATGCGAATGCTGCCGCGATGCTTCTCAAGAATGCCGCGCGTGATCCACAACCCCAGGCCGGTGCCAACGTCGGACTTGGTGGTGAAAAATGGTTGGAAGATATTTTTTCTATGCCGTGGTTCAATCCCGCTGCCGGTATCGAGAACGGTAATGCGAACGCCGGGGACCTGCGAGTTGCTCCATTCACGGGAATTTGTGGCGCGCAGCGCCAGCGTGCCGCCCTGCGGCATGGCGTCAATGGCGTTGGTGATCAGGTTTGAAAATGCCTGCCGGATTTCTCCGGCTAGCGCCGTGATCTCAAGGCCATCCTCATACTGCTTTACAACGTTGATGCGCCGCGATTCAAACCGTTTTTCATAGAGCAACAGCAGATCGTCAATCGTTTCAGTAACGTTGAGCTTTACTGGCGAAGAAGTGTCGCGATAAAAACCAAGCGTCTGGCGCGTGATGTGGGCCACCCGGTCAAGTTCGCGGCCGGCCAGTTCAAGATATCCGGCTACGCGCTCGTTTTTAGCCAGATCGCGTTTAGCCAGGTAAACCAGGTTCGTCACGGCTTCAAGAGGATTATTGATTTCATGCGCAACGGTGGCAGCCATGCGTCCGGCGGCGGCAAGTTTTTCAGTGGTCCGCAGCGCGCGCTCAATTTTATTGGTCTCTGTGATGTTGCGGATGATCTTGGCCGCGCCAATCACCTTTCCGCTATCGTCCTTTATCGGCGAGATGGTGAGGGAAACTTCAATTCGTTCGCCGTTTTTGTGTAGACGTATGGTTTCAAAGTGGTCAACCTTTTCTGCGCGCCGCATTTTGCTCAGGATCATGTCTTCGTCGTGGTGCAATTCCGGAGGAATGATCATGGTGATGTGCTTTCCCACAATTTCTTCAGCCGTGTAGCCGAACAATCTTTCAGCGCTGCGGTTCCAGCTGGTAATGTATCCGTTCAAGTCCTTGCTGGCGATGGCGTCGTCAGAAGATTCCACGATTGCAGCCAGGCGCAGCGCGGCTTCTTCAAGCTTTTTCTGCCGCGTAATGTCCCGGACAATCTTGGCCGCGCCCACAATTTTTCCTTTGTCGTCCTTTATGGGAGAAATCGTCAGCGAGACATTGATCGGCTGTCCATCTTTGCGCACGCGCACGGTTTGGAAGTGCTCGATCCGGTCACCGGCGCTGATCTTTCCCAGAATCTTTGGCTCGTCGCCATGCAGTTCCGGCGGAATGATGGTTGTGACTGGCCGGCCAATGATTTCTTCCGCCTTGTAGCCAAACAGGCGCTCGGCGCTTTTGTTCCAGCTGGTGATAATTCCATTCAGGTCCTTGCTGGCGATGGCATCCTCAGAGGATTCGATGATCGCCGCCAGACGACGCTGCGCCTTCTCGCCTTCCGCGCGGCCTGTGATGTCACGCGTTACGGCAAGTTGAACAATGTTTCCGTCGGCATTCCTGAGCGGAGCGGCGTGCGTTTGCATGTGGCGACGCTCACCATGGATTCCCACCAGGTCAAATTCCAGGGAGCCTTTTTCACCACGGCAGATTCTTTCATTGAATTCACGAAATTTTTCCCGGTCTTCCGGCGCAATCAGGTCGTAAATGTTCTTTCCTATCACAGCGTCAGAGCTCTGGGCGCCAATCATGCTTAATCCAGATGTATTCATGTGCAGCAACGTGCCGTCGGAGTCAATAACTTCCACGCATTCCGGTGTTGTCTCAATAATTGCGCGGTAGTGTTCCTCGCTTCGCCGCGATGCTTCTTCCGCCAGTTTGGCAGACGTAACGTCAATCACCACGCCAAACATTCGCGAGCCGTCGCGCAACATTGCGCCTTTGCAGTAGAGCCACCGGAGTCCCGTTTCAGGGTGCTGATAACGGTACTCAAAATCCATGTTTCCGGTCTGGGCGCCTTCTTTCATGCAGTGCTGGACTTTTTCCCAGTCGTCGGGATGTACCCGTTCAGCCCATTGTTTTACATGGCTGGGATCGTCGCCATTGGTGCCGAACATACGATAAAGTTCCGGAGAAAGCTGGCTGCTTTCCTGGACAGGGTCCCATTCCCAAGTCCCAACAAGTTGTGGGTTAATGGCACGTTCTTCGGCGCCTACACCGTCTGGGGTGCTGGCAGGCAGAAAGCTCGACACTTCCTGCCGCCGCTCTTTATTGTCAGGAACAACTGACGCTGATGAAGGATCTGAAATAAGGCGCTCCACTTGAAGTACGGCAATAATTAGATGCAGGAAACCGGAATTGGGCTGTTCTGGGCCGTAACTCACGAGTGCTAAGGTATTTGCGCAGCTTACCCTTACGCAGCCCTGAGCAGATGGTTCCTGAAGAATTGCGCCACGCGACTCATAGCGTCGAGTTGCGCCAGGCCCCGGAACACATGTCCCTGATCCGGATAGATTTTAATCTGATACGGCATTTTATGCAGTTGCAAAATTCGCTCCAGTTCGTATGCCTGATCGATGGGCACCGTGGTGTCCTGGGCTCCGTGAAGAATGAGTACAGGCGGAAGATTGCCGGCATCTTTTGCAAATTGTTCCGGCAGGCCGCCAAATAGTTCAGCCACTGCGGCGATCCGGGAATCCTGCGTGGCCAGCGATAGCGAGAGAAAGGCCCCCAGTGAAAAGCCCAGCAGGCCGATTCGGTTTGCATCCACTCCGGGCTGGCCGGCCACAAAGCTGACGGCGTCTTTAACCGTCTCAAGCCAGTCAAGGAAGTGCGACTCGATCTGGCTGGGAGCGACCCAGTGTGGCCGGTGCGCTCAAAATAGTGCAGCACAAACACGTGCACACCGAACATAGCAGCCTGGCCGGCAAAGGGATCAAGACCATGCAGCGGCCCGCCGGAGCCGTGAATGAGAATCACTGCCGGACTACTGCCGGCGCGGTTCGGCGGATAGTGGTCGATACGAATTGGCTTACCGCCGCTGATGAATGTGGCCATGGACGTTGAACGGAATACTCTTTTTTAGATGCAGATAATCCAGAAACGCCGTAACGCCAAATGTCGCGGTGTAAGTGGCTGTAGACAGCCTACTGCCACGGGTGTAGGCTATCTACATGCCGAGGAAGCAGCGCTATCAAAATCGCATTGAACTCTTACAAGGAACGCTGGACATGCTTATCTTGCAGACATTGCGCTGGGGGCCGCAGCACGGTTATGGCATCAGCCAGGCAATCCGCAGCCAGTCAGGAGAGGTCTTCCAGGTGGATACCGGCTCTCTATATCCCGCGCTGCATCGGCTGCAAAAGCAGGGATGGATCGATTCAGAATGGAAGGTTTCAGAAAACCGGCAGCGCGTAAAAGAATATCGTTTGACCGCGCAGGGCAAAAAGCAGCTGGCTACAGAACGCTCACGCTGGAAGCAGCTAATGGACGCGATGGCCGGCATTTTGAATCCCGCGGCGGGTGAGGGCAAAGCATGAGCATCCATGACAAGCAAAAACGCGAGCAGGAGCTGGACGAAGAAATCGGCAGCCATTTGCGGATGGCTGAGCGCGATCGCATAGAGCGGGGCGAAACCCCAGACGAAGCCCACTACGCCGCTCGCCGAGAAATGGGCAATGAAAGCTTGATTAAAGAGGTGACGCGCTCCGTGTGGGGAACAGACTGGATCAGCACTTTGGGCCAGGATTTGCGTTATGGCGTGCGTATGTTGTGGCGAAATCCCGGGTTCAGCCTGATAGCAATTTTCACGCTGACGCTGGGCATCAGCGCCACTACGGCCATCTTCAGCGTTGTTTATGGGGTGCTGCTGCGGCCGCTTCCGTATGATCGGCCGGATCAGCTTGTGAAGGTCTCAGAAAAAAGCAGCAAAGGCCACGAAATGAATTTGGCCGATCTCAACTTCCAGGATTTCCGCGCCCAGAACCGCTCGCTTCAAGGACTGGCGGAATACAGCTCAGGCGAGGCATCGGTGTCAGGAGGTTCTGAGCCCAAGCGCCTGGTGGTTGCGTCAGTATCGAGGGATTTCTTCCCGATAATGCGGATATCTCCGATTCGAGGAAGGGGATTTGCTCCGGAAGATCAAAGGCCCGGCGCGGGCGCAGTGGCGCTGGTGAGTTACAGCTACTGGAAGCAGTATCTAAATTCCGCGGATGACCTTTCTTCTGTGAGGTTGCGCGCGGAAAACAGGTCCGCTTCGGTCATCGGTGTACTACCTCCTGGTTTCCGCTTTCCCGATGATGCCGACGTCTGGATGCCGAGAGAGCTTGCTCCAGTCCTGCCTGCCCGCACGGCGCATAATTGGGAAGCACTTGCGCGGCTGCGCGATGGTGTGACGCTGGAGCAGGCCAGGGAGGATCTTTCTGCGATCGGCGCCGCGATCAAGAAACAGTATGGCGATCAGGTCGATCTTGTGGGGGCATCCGTACAGCCGCTGCAGGAAGCGCTGACCAGCACGGTGCGACCATCACTACTGATTCTGCTGGGCGCGGTGGGCTTTCTTCTGCTGGTGGCTTGCGCTAACGTGATGAACTTATTGCTGGCTCAGGCCGCAGCGCGTGAATCTGAGCTAGCCATCAGATCAGCACTGGGCGCTTCACGCGGCAGGATGGTCCGGCAATTCATGGCGGAGAATCTGCTGCTATCGCACGCGGGCGGCGCGATTGGTGTGCTGGCAGCAATCTGGGGAGTTCACTGGCTCCTGAGATTAGCTCCGGCGGAAACACCGGGTTTGGCTAGCGTATCTATAAATTTACCGGTCCTGTTTTTTGCCTTTGGGCTTTGTCTGCTGGTCGCCGTTGGACTGGGGACGCTCACCGCATTGCGCTCAGGCTCTAGCGACATTCGCACTACGCTGGCTGAAGGCGGCAGAGGCAGCGCCGGCAGTTTCAGAACGCAGCTCGTCGGCCGCAGCATCGTGGTGATGCAACTGGCTATCACCATGACTCTACTGATCGGCTCCGGCCTGCTGGGCCGAAGTTTGATGCGGGTGCTTTCTGTGGACCCGGGATTCCGCAACGAACATGTCGTCACTATCGATTTGGCTTTGCCTCCGGCCTTTGCGCCTGACATGAAGGTACGGCGCGTTCAGTTCCTGAATAATCTGTTCAGCCGTTTGCGCGCCCTGCCCGGTGTGGAGGATGTTGGCGGCACCAATGCCTTGCCATTGGCTACAGGAGTCTCTTCTTATGGTGGCTTTGCGGTGGTCAACCCGCAGCAGCTTTCAGCGCAGACGCGAGATATGATCAACCGCACTGCGCATGTTAACGCCACAGAAGATAGCCTGCTGATGAAGGAAGTTTCCGACTTCTTTACCCAGCTCTTCCGCGATCCCAAACAGGGCGGCCAGGCCGATTATGCTTCCGTGAGTGAAGGATATTTCCGCAGCCTGGGCATACCTTTATTGCGCGGACGTCTGTTCGATGACCGGGACACCATGGACGCTCCCCATGTTGCTCTAATCAGCCAATCACTGGCGCGGGAGAAATGGCCCAATCAAGATCCCATTGGACGCAGCATTGAGTTCGGAAATATCGACGGTGACCTGCGGCTGCTTACGGTGATCGGCGTGGTGGGCGATGTGCGTGAAGCCAGCCTGGAAAAGCCGCCGCGCCCGACTATCTATGTGAACTATCGCCAGCGGCCTCAGGCTACTTACCAATTCAGCGCCGTGGTGCGGACCGCCGGAGATCCAGCGTCTGTGATTGCTTCGGCGCGAAAAATTGTGCGTGATCTTGATCCGGACGTTCCGCCGAGCACCAGCAGCTTTACGGCGATCTTTGCGGCGTCCACTGGCGGCCGCCGTTTCAACCTGGTGCTCTTTGGTATTTTTGCCGGAACCGCCTTGCTGCTGGCTGTTGCCGGAATTTACGGAGTGCTTGCGTATTCAGTGGCCCGACGCACACGGGAAATGGGCGTGCGCATGGCCCTGGGCGCAAGCGCAGGCAATGTGATGCGCCTGGTGCTGGGACAGGCGGCGGTAACGACGGGGATTGGAGTGTTGCTGGGACTGGTGGGCTCGTTCATCCTGATGCGGTTCTTGCAATCGATGCTCTATGAAATTAGCGCTGCGGATCCGATGACATTCGCCGGCGTGGCCTTGCTGCTGATTGGCGTGGCCTTGCTGGCTGCGTATCTGCCGGCGCGTCGCGCCACCAAAGTAGATCCGATTGTGGCGCTGAGGTATGAATAAAGCGCACCAGCGCAGAATGCAAAAAGCTGTGGAAAAATCTGGATGATTTCCTGCCAGACTTTGCCACGACGCGCCGCGTTTCATTTAATATGCATCCGTGGCTATACGTGAAATTCATGTAACCGGATACCGCTCTGTACGCAACCTGCGGCTGCACCTGAGCCAGATCAACGTGCTGACCGGCGCGAATGCTACCGGCAAGACCAACCTTTATAACTCCGTTTTTCTGCTGGCCAAGGCGGCC
>DASXJO010000810.1:0-1706 GCA_036497385.1 Candidatus Angelobacter sp.
CTTCGGCGGGAGTCGCGTTGATGTTCTGCTCTGTCATGCTTGCCAACTTGGCTTTCCGGTGTTCCCTACCGCACGCGGTGGTGCAACACCCAATTGATTCCGGTCGCGATCACCTGGTCGATAACAAAAAAATAAAGCCCAAAAAGAATTACCGTGATGATCACCACTGTGGTGGTGGCCTGAACCTCTTTCCTGTTCGGGAAAGTAACTTTCCGCATCTCATTGCGGACATCAGTAAGAAAAGACTTCGCGCGCGCAGGAAACTGCATCATTCTGTTGCCCTGATCTTCGCGCGCCATCGTTACTGCCTTTGCCATCGGTTCCTTCCTTGTTCCAACCTGTTCGTCCGACTTCCAAATCTGGCAGGGGCGGAGGGATTCGAACCCCCAAGTCCGGTTTTGGAGACCGGCAGTTTAGCCGTTGAGCTTACGCCCCTGTAACCAGCAATTAGTAATTAGCACTCAGAAATTAGCCCTTGTCTTCTGGTTTTCAGCACTCTCGGCTAAAGGCCGCGCGCAGAATTTCTGGCTAATTGCCAAGTGCCATTTGCTAATTGCTACTTAACTTCCTTATGCCCTGTGTGCTTGCGGCAACGTTTGCAGAACTTTTTGAACTCAAGTCGACCCGTAGTGGTCTTCTTGTTCTTCGTTGTCGAATAATTCCGCTCTTTGCAATCGCCGCACTGTAATGTGACTATTTCTCTCATAAAACCAGCCTTTAGCTCTTAGCCATTGGCTCTTAGCTCTCCAGAGCGAATAGCATGGCCTGAATTTCTGTCTTTGGTTTGGGGTTTTCAATTACCCATTTACCAAATTACTCAATTACTAAATTTGTGGACCGCAGGCGCCCTCGCCTGCGATCTGTGAAATTACTGAATAATCTCGCTGATCGTTCCTGCTCCCACTGTCCGTCCACCTTCGCGGATAGCAAAGCGCAAGCCCTTTTCCATGGCCACCGGTGTTATCAGCTCGATGGTCAAGGAAACGTTGTCGCCCGGCATCACCATTTCCGTTCCGGCAGGCAGCTCGGCCACGCCCGTTACGTCCGTGGTGCGGAAGTAAAACTGCGGACGATAGCCCTTGAAGAAGGGAGTATGCCGTCCGCCTTCTTCTTTGTTCAGGACGTAAATCTCGGCCTTGAACTTGGTGTGCGGCGTGATCGATCCACCCTTGGCCAGCACCATGCCACGCTCGACATCATCTTTGCCGATGCCGCGCAGCAGCAGCCCAGCATTATCGCCCGCCATGCCTTCGTCCAGCTGCTTCTTGAACATCTCCACGCCCGTTACTACGGTCTTGCGCGTGTCGCGGAAACCGACGATCTCAACTTCCTCGCCCACCTTTACCTTGCCACGCTCAATACGGCCCGTAACCACGGTGCCGCGGCCTGAAATGGAGAAGATATCTTCAATCGGCATCAGGAACGGCTTATCGATATCGCGCGCCGGCAGCGGAACGTATTTGTCCACAGCGGCCATCAGCTCGTCAATCTGCTTTTCCCACTTGGGATCGCCATTCAACGCGTTCAGCGCCGAAAGACGCACCACCGGAACGTCGTCGCCGGGAAACTTGTAGCTCTTGAGCAGCTCGCGTACTTCGAGTTCTACGAGATCGAGCAGCTCGGCGTCATCCACGGCATCGCATTTGTTCAACGCCACCACAATGCAGGGCACGCCCACTTGGCGGGCCAGCAGCACGTGTTCACGC
>DASXJO010000811.1:0-1748 GCA_036497385.1 Candidatus Angelobacter sp.
GGCAGAGCAAAGCAAGAGGACACTTCTATTGCGTTGAAGACGGGGACATTTCTATTGCGTTGCAACACGTCTTCAATAATCTGACTCATCCCCAGTTTGGAACCGCCTGCTCGTTGGCTAGGATAATGGCAGCTAAAACCGCGGCACCGGTCGCTTCAAGCCTTTGGAGCATGATCTTGCCGATCGTGAAGACGCTGCACTGATTTCGCGTGCTGCTGGCCCAGTCGCCGGGCTTGCCGGTTTGCAATGCAATCAGTCCGATCCCGCACAACAGCAAATAGGCGATCGCCAGGATCAGCAGCAGGCGATCCAGACGCTCCGGGCGGGTGATCTTGGTATCACGCAGGCTCCAGCCATTCCGTTTGTTCTTCTGATCCCGGAACAGTTCCTCGATGGTCATCCGCTGGCCATAAAGTTTGCTGATCCGCGCGCCACCAGCCTGCAGGTCGGTCATGAGGAACCAGCATTCGTCACGCTTTTTGGGCAGATCGCGCACCCAGCGGATCACGATGTTCTGCGTCACCGGATTCTCCTGTGAGCGATACAACACGCTCTTGAGCAGCTTGCAGATTCCCTTATGCACTGGATAGTCCAGCAGCTTGCCTTTGTAACTGGCGCAGTTCACGTGAACATTAGGTTGAATGCGGATGACATAGCTCAAGCCGTGCCTTTGACAAAACCGCGCCAGCTCGGTTCTGCCAAAACCGCGGTCGGCAAGTAAAATCACCTTCACCTGGGCCGGAATCATGTTCCGCAGCATCAGCAGCAGGGATTCTTCAAAGGCGTTGCGTGAGCGATGGCCGTCATAGACATGCTTTTTGCAACTGGCCCAGCAGACCGGGATCGAGCGGCCTTTGAAAACGACTGATGCAACCAGCGTCTGGAAGCTCCTGATGTCGGTCCAGTCGAAGCTGACGAGCAACTTCTTCTTGCGCTTCTTGAGCACGCGTTTGAGCACACCCCGCATGGCGTCGGCGGTCTCGATGCGGTCGTTGGCACAGAATCGCCAGCAGCGTTTAATCTGATGCTTGACCATGCCGTTCATCGCCCGGCCGATGTTGGCCAGCGAAATCCGCTCGACACGCATGGCCGAAGCCACGAGAATCGCCAGTGTCTTGGCTTGAGACAGACGAAGAGAAACAGCGCAGACTGAAACCACCCACGCGATCGCGTCCTTGCGATGCATGATCGAACTCCTTTTCGATTATGACTGGGTGGACCACCCGAGCCCGTTACAGTCGGGCTCGGGCTATTTTATGCATCATCCAACATGCGAACCTGAAACTGGGGATGAGTCAGTTCGGCCCGGTGCTTGATTTTGCACCGGCCTCGACGACACTGTCGCCGGAGTGGACGTCGGGCCGCACCGGGCCGACATGACTTGAATGAACCTGCTGGAAACGACAAAGCTCGTCAAGACTTACAGTGGCCGCACTGTGGTGGATCAGGTGAGTTTCGTGCTGCGGCAGCAGGAGATTGTCGGCATTCTGGGCCGCAACGGGGCCGGCAAGACCACGACGTTTCGCATGATCATGGGGATGGTCAAGCCGGACAGTGGGGCGGTGGCGTTCAACGGTTACGACATTACGCATCTGCCGATGTACAAGCGGGCTCGCCGGGGCATAGGATATCTGTCGCAGGAACGCAGCGATTTTCGCCGGTTGACGGTGTGGCAAAACCTGCAGGCGATTCTCGAAACTTTGAGCAATGTGAGCAAGGCCGAGCGCGATAAGCGGGCCAATATGTTG
>DASXJO010000812.1:0-2955 GCA_036497385.1 Candidatus Angelobacter sp.
TTGCGGATAATCTGATAGGCCGACTTCATTACGCCACCTCCGCGTCATGTTTATGCTTCGGTGCCGAGGCCTTCAGCGAATCCTGCAGCTTTTCCAAAGCGGGCTTGGAGAAGATCGCCGTTTCATACCGCAGCAGGTGATACGGATGCACCTGGTTTCCCGGAATGAGTTCCACGCCGCGAATGTTGCGCGAGCTCAGCTCCAGGTTGCGATTCTCTTTTGAACCATCCACCAGCAGAGTCGTCTTGCCGACGCCCAGCTTGCCCAGCGTCTTACGGAACGTGCCCGTCTTGACCGCGTCCAACTCAAATGCTTCCACCACCATCAGCTTGCCATCAGAAAGCTTGGAGGCCAGCGCGGAACGCAGCGCGCCGAGCAGCTTCTTCTTGGGAAACTGGTAGTCATAGGAGCGGGGCTGCGGTCCGTGGACCGTGCCGCCGTGACGCCACAGTGGCGACCGGATGGAGCCCACGCGCGCGCGGCCTGTGCCCTTTTGCTTCCAGAGTTTCTTGCCCGCGCCCGACACCAGCTTCTTATTCTTGGTGGCGTGCGTGCCTGCCCGATGCGCTGAGCGGTAATGCTTTACCGCTTCCCACAGGAGGTCTTCATTAATACCGCCAAAGACCTCGTCGGCCAGCTCCAGCGAGCCTGTCTTCTTGCCTTCGAGATTTACAACATCAATCTTAGCCATATTGAGCTCTTGTGGACCGCAGGCGCCCTCGCCTGCGTTCTAAAATTATTTCTTCGACTTACCAGCCGCAGCTTTCTTTGCCGCCTTCAATGGATCCAGCGTGGTCGATCCGGCAAAGCCACGGCGCTCGCGCGGTGGTTTCTTTGCTTTCAGGATCACCACATACGCGCCCTTGGGTCCGGGTATCGCCCCTTCCACTAAAAGAAGGTTGTCGTCCGTATCAATGCCGCGAATCTTCAGATTGCGGACCGTCACCTGGTCCACGCCCATGTGTCCCGACATGCGCATCCCGGGAAACACGCGTGAAGGAAACGACGATGCGCCAATCGAACCCTGCACCTGGAACATGTGTCCGTGCGCTCCGGGGCCGCCGCCAAAGTGATGGCGCTTTACGACGCCGGCAAAACCACGTCCCTTGCTCACGCCAATTACATCAACAAACTTTTCATTCGTGAAAATATCCACCAGAACTTTTCCGCCGACCTTCAGCCCGTCGCCATTCGTCGCGGCCGCTTCGCCTTCCGCAGGCTGGGCTTCGGCCTGCGCTGCTTCGGTTCCGTCCAGCATGGCAACTTCACGCATGAACTTTACCGGCGGCAGGTCATGCTTGCCAAAGTGTCCCTGCATTGCCTTGCTCACGTTCTTGCCCTTGACGAATTCGACGAGGCCGATCTGCGCAGCTTCATAACCTTCTTTGTTATTGCGCTTGATCTGCGTGATCACGCATGGGCCGGCTTGCAGGACGGTGACCGGGTGAACGTCACCCTTGTCGTCAAACACCTGCGTCATGCCGATTTTCTTGCCTAGAATTCCGTTAATCATTTTTTCTCTCTCCTCATCATTCCCAAGCTGCTTGCAGCTTCAAGGAACTGTAGGTTTCAGCCGTTAGCACTTAGCTCTTAGCCTTTAGCCGAAACTGTCTTGCTGGCTGAATGCTGATTGCTGAGTGCTGATTGCTATTTATGTTCTTTCCCGAACGCTTTGATCTCCACATCCACGCCAGCGGGCAGGTCGAGCTTCATCAGCGCGTCCACCGTGTTCTGCGTCGGCTCCAGAATGTCAATCAGGCGCTTGTGCGTGCGGATCTCAAACGCCTCGCGCGACTTCTTATCCACATGAGGAGAGCGCAGCACGCAATATTTGTTTTTCACCGTGGGCAGTGGAATCGGTCCGGCAATCTGTGCCCCGGTACGTTTTGCCGTATCAACAATCTCACCCGTGGACTGGTCCAGGATGCGATAGTCGTACGCTTTCAGCCGTATGCGAATTCTCTCTTTACCTATCACTCTTTTTTATCCTCAAAGATCTTCTGCGGTCAGGCCAGTTTTAAAGATCGAAGGTCACTGCCGCTCGTTCGATTTCTGATTTCTAATTTGTGAATTGTGAGTGAAGTCGCAAATCACAATCACAAATCACTAATTCTCGCTTACTGAATAATCTCGCTGATCGTTCCTGCTCCCACCGTCCGTCCACCTTCGCGGATGGCAAAGCGCAAGCCCTTTTCCATGGCCACCGGCGTAATCAGCTCGATGGTCAGTGATACGTTGTCGCCCGGCATCACCATCTCCGTGCCGGCAGGCAGCTCGGCCACGCCCGTTACGTCCGTGGTGCGGAAGTAAAACTGCGGACGATAGCCCTTGAAGAACGGTGTATGGCGTCCGCCTTCTTCTTTGTTCAACACGTAGATCTCTGCCTTGAACTTGGTGTGCGGCGTAATCGATCCGCCCTTGGCCAGCACCATGCCGCGCTCCACGTCGTCTTTGCCGATGCCTCTAAGCAGCAGCCCAGCGTTATCGCCCGCCATGCCTTCGTCCAACTGCTTCTTGAACATTTCCACGCCCGTAACCACCGTCTTGCGCGTGTCGCGGAAACCCACGATCTCAACTTCCTCGCCGACCTTCACCTTGCCACGCTCAATACGGCCCGTAACCACAGTGCCGCGCCCTGAGATGGAGAAGATATCTTCAATCGGCATCAGGAACGGCTTATCGATGTCGCGCGCCGGCAGCGGAACGTACTTATCTACGGCGGCCATCAGTTCGTCAATCTGCTTTTCCCACTTGGGGTCGCCATTCAGCGCGTTCAACGCCGAAAGACGTACCACCGGAACATCATCGCCGGGGAACTTGTAGCTCTTGAGCAGCTCGCGTACTTCGAGTTCTACGAGATCGAGCAGCTCGGCGTCATCCACGGCATCGCATTTGTTCAACGCCACCACAATGCAGGGCACGCCCACTTGGCGGGCCAGCAGCACGTGTTCACGC
>DASXJO010000813.1:0-2782 GCA_036497385.1 Candidatus Angelobacter sp.
GATTGCCGCCGTGCTCACCGGAGGCGACCTGCAGCTTACTAACTGCGACCCTTCGCACCTCGGCTCGTTAATTCAAAAGCTGGAAGAGTGCGGCGTGAGCATCAAGTCCGGAACTGACTCCATGCGCGTGACCAACGGCCACCAATTGCAAGCAGCTGATATCACCACAGAAGAGTTTCCCGGCTTCCCCACTGACATGCAGGCGCAATATATGACTCTGGCCACGCAATCGCAAGGGACATCTATCATCACGGAAAATATCTTTGAGAACCGTTTCATGCACGCCGGCGAACTGGCTCGCATGGGCGCTAATATCAAAGTAGAAGGCAGCCGCGCCATTGTTCGCGGCAAGACTCCTCTAAGCTCCG
Source organism: Candidatus Angelobacter sp. (assembly GCA_036497385.1). Taxonomy (GTDB): domain Bacteria; phylum Acidobacteriota; class Terriglobia; order Terriglobales; family Acidobacteriaceae; genus Angelobacter. The sequence continues at coordinate 369 of DASXJO010000813.1, forward strand.
CCGCTGTCCAGTGCTCTGATCTTCGCGCTTCAGCCTCTCTGGTTATCGCCGCACTGGTAGCCGATGGCGAAACCATCATCGACCGCGTCTACCACGTCGATCGCGGCTATGAGCGCATTGAAGAAAAGCTGAAAGGCGTGGGCGCGCAGATCCGACGCATCGGCGAAATTCTGCCCAGGCGCGCAGCAGCTCCCAGTGTTGTGGCTTAAGACCGCAAACAATCCCTTCTCGGTGCTCAACTTTTTTTAAGATACGTGGTGATCCGCTACGTTCCTTTCTCGCCAATGAAAACGCAGGATTTATGTAATCCATCAGAGTTTCCCGACTTCCCATTTTGGAACAGCTCTGGTTTTTTCTAAGCGATTTTTCATCATTTCCCATCGCTGGGGCGTACCATTGAATTCTTCGTTTAAATACGGAGCGAACAAGCGCATGCCACTTCCCGGCAAGACTCTAGGTTCGATGGAAAGAAGTTCGGTGGAAAGCCACAGCGATCATGGTGAGCCCCTGCCGCTGTTCCGTCCCGAAGCGATTGCCGCTCTACAGCAAAAGTTCTATGGCGAGATTATTCTCGTCCGCCCGTTTTCCCTCATGTTGCTCTGCTGGTTCGCACTGGGGATCACGGCCGCAGTTCTGGGATTTCTTTTCCTTGGTCAATACACCGAGAGGGTGCACGTTCCTGGCCTGATCAACGCGAGCAGTGTTTCTTACACAGGTGCTTCTGGAGCAGGGGCGCAGGCCGAACTGTACGTGCCGGCAAACCTGCGTGATCGACTGCACGTCGGCAGCCAGATCAGTTTGCGCTGTGATTCCTGTTCGGCAAAGTTTGCTCGTCAGGTGGGAACGGTCCTGGAAGTCCCGCAAGTGCCGGTTGCGCCGGCAGAGCTCTCTCAGAAAGATTTGGGCCAGACCGGGTCCGCAGACAAACCGGTTTACAAAATCAAGGTGTCGCTCCCGCCACAGGCGGCACAAACCATGCAAGTCAACCCTTCAACACAAGCGGGAGTAAAAGTGGAAGCGGAAATCCCGCTTGGGCATAAACCTCTCATTAAGTGGTTTTTTGAACGATCAGGAAGTTAAGGGACTCGGGGCGCGGTACTTGCAGAAATGAAATTTTCCTGGGAACAAAAACTGCCGATGGTCTTCCAGACTGAGGCGGCGGAGTGTGGCTTGGCTTGCCTTGCCATGATCGCCGGCTATCACGGTCTGCGGGTCGATTTGCCCGCGCTGCGGCACCGCTTCTCCGTTTCCCTTCGCGGCGCCACGTTGAACCACATCATTAAGTTCGCCGCTGCTCTTGATCTCACCGGACGTCCTCTCCGCGTGGAACTGGAAGACCTGGCTTACCTGAAAACACCGTGTATCCTGCACTGGAAGATGGAACATTTTGTGGTGCTGAAGAAGGTCACGCGGAAATATGTCTATCTGCATGACCCGGCGTTAGGCCCCCGCAGAGTCAGCTTTGCTGAAGCCGGCCGCCACTTCACCGGTGTTGCGCTTGAACTTACTCCCACACCCAGCTTTGTGCAGCGGGAAGAGCGCCGCCCGCTCCGTCTGCGCGATCTCATTGGCCGCGTCTCCGGCCTCAAGCGCGCGCTGGCCCAGATCTTTGTCCTGGCTGCTGCTCTGGAAATATTTTCGATCATTAGCCCGTTGTTCCTGCAGCTCACAGTGGACAAGGTGCTCGCGTCTTTTGATCGCGACCTGCTCTTTACTCTGGGCATTGGATTCATGCTGTTGATCGGCCTGCAATCGTTCCTGGGAGCGCTGCGCAGTTGGACCACCCTATATTTCGGTACGCTGCTCAAATTGCAGTGGTACGCCAATCTTTTCTCTCACTTGGTACGGCTGCCGGTTTCGTTCTTTGAGAAGCGCTACTTCGGCGACATTCTCTCCCGTTTTGACGGCGCTGAAGCGATCCAGCGCACTCTTACCAATAACTTTATTGAAGCGCTGCTGGACGGCCTGATCTCCATCTTTGTTTTGGCCGTAATGTTCTTCTATAGCCGCCAATTGGCGCTGATTGTGATTGCCAGCGTACTGATTTACGTCGCATTGCGTAATTTCGCCTACCGTCCATTGCGGCAGTCCACGGAAGAGCAAATCATGCGTCTCGCCAAACAACAGACCCATCTCATTGAGACGCTTCGTGGCATTCGCACTATCAAGGTCCTGGGCCGTGAAGACGGACGCAAGACGCGCTGGATGAACCTGCTGGCTGACACCACCAACGCCCAGGTGGCCGCGGAAAAACTCACTCTGCTTTTCAGAGCGGCGAATGGGTTGATTTTTGGCTTGCAAACTGTAGCGGTGGTCTGGTTTGGCGCAACGCTGGTTCTCAGTGGCAAATTCAGCGTTGGCATGCTGTTTGCCTTCGTCGCTTATCAGGAACAATTCAAGGCACGCATCACCAC
>DASXJO010000814.1:0-3838 GCA_036497385.1 Candidatus Angelobacter sp.
ACAATGATCACGAGAAGCGCGAATGCGCTCAATATATAAATGGCCCGTTTGCTTTTTTTCTTGCCGTTTGCCATAAGAGAGACCTTTTTTAGAATATGCCAGTTGTAAATACGCCGAGTGAGAGAAAGAAGTTCCCGAAAAGCAGACTTATTTATTCCCTAACAGCCAATAGCCTTAGACCGGAAATCGGGGTAAAAGAAAGCAAATTTCCGGACTTAGGACTCCTTGCGACCTAAGGCTTCCAACGTAATTTCAGACCCAGTGAATCTCGCCACCGATTCTGAACTTCCCCTGGTTCCTCTCCTCCCCTCTTCCAGAACGCCAATCTCCTCAATCCTTGCTCCCCGATTTTCCGCTGACTCAATCGCCACCCAATCGCCGCCCGCGCTCTTGTCCTTTTGCGCTTTCTGCCCCGACGCCCTGCCAGTATATGATTGAAGGCCATGGTCACCCTGGTCCTTTTAAGGATCATCCTGGTGGTTCTTCTAGTGGCAGCGAACGCCTTTTTCGTTGCCGCGGAATTCGCCATGGTCAGCGTGCGTGATACGCGCATCCAGCAGCTGATCGAGCAGCGCCGTATCGGCGCGCGTACTGTCCGCAAGATTCAGCAGCACCTTGACGAATTCCTTCCAGCCGTGCAGTTTGGCGTCACCCTGGCCAGTCTCGGCCTCGGCTGGGTGGGTGAAGGAACGCTCGCGGCGGTCATCATGCCGTGGCTCGGCAACATTCCTTATGCCCGTGTTTATGCCCACGGACTCTCCGCAACGCTGGCTTTTATTGCCATCACTTATTCGCTCATCATTCTGGGCGAGCTTGTTCCTAAATCGCTGGCTCTGGAGCGCGCTGAGCGAGTCGCTCTCGCTGTCGCCGGCCCCATGGACGTGTTCATGACCATCTCTCATCCATTCCTGATGCTCATGAATCGCTCTGCCAATCTTGTTCTTCGCGGCTTCGGCTCGCGGCTCCGACGCGACGGCGGCGCGCACTCTCCCGACGAACTAAAGCTGATCGTCACTGCCAGCCGACGCCTTGGCCTGCTGCCTGAAGCTGAAGAAGAAATGATCCACCACGCGCTTGAACTCGGCAACGTCACCGTGCGTGAAATCATGGTGCCGCGGCACAAAATCTTTTCGCTTTCCGCTGACATGCCGCTCGATGAAGCCATGGCCAAAGTCGTGGAGGAGCAACACTCCCGCGTTCCCGTTTACGATCCTGAGAAAGGCCGTGAAAACATCGTCGGCCTGCTTTATTCCAAAGACCTTTCCCGCCTCATGCAGATGCGCCTCTCCGCCCGCGACGTCCTCGCCCAGCGCTCCGGCGATCTCAAAGTCCGCCACATCATGCGTGAAGTGCTGTTTGTTCCAGAGAGCAAAACGCTCGACGATCTTCTGGTTGAATTTCAAAAACGCAAGCGCCACCTCGCCGTCGTGGTCGATGAATTTGGTTCCATCAGCGGCCTTGTCACCGTGGAAGACGTGCTGGAGCAAATCGTCGGCGAGCTTGAGGACGAATTTGACATTGCTCAGCGTCCCGCCGTGGCCCTCGCCTCCGGGGCCGTGGTCCTCGATGGCGGCTTCAACCTTCGCGATCTTGAAACCCAATATGACATCGCTCTGCCGCGTGAAGAAGGTTTTGAAACTCTGGCCGGCTTCGTGATGTCTCAACTCGGCAAAATCCCCAAAGGCGGCGAACACTTTGAATTCGATCACCGCCGCTACACCGTCCTCCAAATGGAAGGCCACCGCATCGCCCGTGTAAAAATCGAAAGCCTCAACCCGCCCGCGCCGCTGGAACAGGCTATCTAGCTTTTTAAAATCCCGAGCGGAGCGAGGGAGCCCTATTCCCTTAAATGTGGCGTCCTTCCTTCTTTCTGCAATCCCGAGCCGTGGCGAGGGACCCCTATCGTGAGTATGCAGCCTCCTTTCTTAAACAGTCCGGGCTTCCTCGCACTTGTTTTCTGATTCGCGTCCATTCGCGTTAATTCGCGGCCAACCAGTTTTCCGATGACGGCGATCACGGCGATTACGGCGATGTCGGCGATGTCGACGATCCTCCTCCTGCAATTGTTCCTCCTCCGTTTCCTCCTTTCCTCCGTGTTTCAAAGGTTTTGGTTTAGCTGATTGCTGACTACTGATTGCTGAGTGCTGTTCTCAGTTCAATCACCTCCAGCGGGCACTCTGCCCAGTTATGCTTCCAGCACACAATCAAATGGCATTTGTCTGGCTTGTGTCCATGCATCAGAAAATTTCGGCTCTCGTATTCAAATTCAATCCTTATCAGCTGCCACAGGCCCGGCTCCATTTCCCGTAGCGCCTCGCAATCCGGATACCCCGGCTGTATCCTCAGCACCACAAAGCCAAGCTTCCGCGCCACCGCTCCAAACAGAAACACCACGCCCTGCTCATTGGTGGGTGCCAGCATCAGGTCGGCATCCACCGTTGGAGGCCCATAGACCGGCTCGCCCTTGATCAGCCCTGGCAGCAAAATCGGCGTTGAAGGTCTCATCAAATACCCGGCCCCGCCCGGGCTGCCTTCAATGTGTCTCTCCACCAATTCCAGTACATCCTTCGCGCTATCTTCCAAACCATTCTCGCGGGCAAATTTGGCCATGCCCGCCGGCAGCCGCGTCCAGCCTCCGCCAAAGTGCCGGGTCAGCGGTTTCACGCTGTACTGCCCGTGGAGCGAGTACTCTGCCAGCGTCGGTACCTTGCCCAGCAGCCGTGTCACCTGGCTCCAGTCTGCAAAGATCTTCCCCGGAGTGAGTTCGTATCCTGAGCCGCCTCGCTGCAGCCCACATGCCTGCAATGCCTCCGCATACACGCCAAAGTTTCTTCGTATGTCGTATGCACCCACACCGGTCCTTACGTTCAATTCCTTTAATGTCGGGACGTGCCCGAGCTCTTCTTTTGTCCGCCTGATGGCGTTAATCACTTCGTCACGGCTCATTTGCTTCTCCTTATGTGGGACAGCTAGGTCCTTGTGGCACGACGCTGTACGGCGCTCAGCCGCGTTCACCCGGCCTGTCCGCAAAAAGGCAAGCCAGATAGCAGCCTTGCTTTGGCTGAATGCTGACGGCTGAGTGCTGATATCCATGCCATCAATGCCTTCAATGCCTCAAATGAATTCGGCTTTTTAAGCTCCTGCTCCAGGTTTTATGGCGGCGCTCACCCGCGTTCACCCGGCCTACCCCTAACAAGGCAAGCCAGGTAGCAGCCTCGGTTTGGCTGAATGCTGACGGCTGAGTGCTGAATGCTTTGTTTAGAAAGGTTTGAACACACTTCGGCCCGCAATGAATTAGGGCTGATTCAAACCACATGAGGCCGCGGTAACTGTGGACCCAACGGTGGCCCGCAGACTGCAGGGATGCTGGCCTTTCCGGGTGTTTTCAAGGATTTTTCCCGCCGACGCCGCTCTCGGTCTTTCAGCGCGGATTATCGGCGAAAAAAATACGGCAGTCAATAGGATTTTCGACCGAGTCCTCAGCGCGAAACGGTACATATTGACAAACCACGACCCAGAAACCATTCACATTTCACGCGTGGTTTTTTTGCAAAATGTTGCTTTGTTCCGCGGCGGGGTGGAGCAGGCCTTTAGGTGTAAAGTTCCACGACATCATTTACAGAACGTGCCGACACATCCTTTACACTTTGGTTTCCAGTAAATCCGCTCAGTTCCGATCCACGGCCGTGGATCGGGACTTGAGCGGATCGATTTCGGCGATCAGTGTACGCCGATAGTGAACTAAAAATCGCGGTCCCACTGCGGTTACACCCACTAGCTGGTCGACCAGGGTCTGCGTTAGGTACCAACGCCGGCCATCGATACGGATCGAGCCGCT
>DASXJO010000815.1:0-10262 GCA_036497385.1 Candidatus Angelobacter sp.
TACGTTGGTCCAGGATTCCCTTAAGGAACTGCAAGATTTAAAAGTCGTTCATAGCTTTTATCTGGGGCTGCTCGAGAAGAACCTGGGGCACAGTGTGCCCATTCCGCTTGAGATCAAGAACATAACGGACCAACCGGAAAACGCCGCCGATATGGTGCCGGAGTTCAAGCTGTGGCTCAATCTGCTGGATCTGGCGCTCACGCCGCCGTTGGTGCGCGATGCACTGAAATCTCTCCCTGGATCAGAAACCGCGCACGCATTGCTGCGCTACTTCACCATTAAGGCGTCGCAACGCCCCGGCGATCGCGATAAGACCGACTGCATCATCACACATTTATTCCGCATGCCCGCCCAGGGTGACGCCCCACCGGCGTGGCATCGGCCGGAAGTGGACAGTTCATACGCTTTCATCTCGCAATCGGCGCTTGCCTTTGAGGCTGATCTGTACCGCGCACTTGTTGACGTGCCTTCGGAAGCCATGCCGCCCGAGCACGTTGTGCTGTTACAGGAATTTGAGTATCTCTATCAGGAACTGGAAGACTTCCGCCACTTTGACCAGATCATCGATTCGGGAATCGTGCAGCGCGTGCGGGAATTTAAGCTGTCGCTGGGCAGATCGTTTTATCATCCCGATTCGCTCGCCACACTGGCTGTTTGGAATGATGTGTTTGGACGCAAGTTCGACGAGCTCTTTCATGACGCGGCCATGCAGATCAAGACATTTGCTGAGACTGTGCAGAAAGAAGGCGGCAGCATACTCTCCAAAGTTGAGGGTGACATTACCGTAAAGAATCTGAGCGAAGTGGAAACAACTGAGATTCTTAAGGAAGACTATCAATCGGCACAGGACGAATTCCGCAAGGTATCGCGATATAAGAAGGCTGTAGACAGTAGGCGCCCGGTCAGAATGTCTGCGCGGGGAGCGCCGCGAGAGGCGGATCGTCCAGCACAGGAAGCAGCGCCGCCATCGCCGCGCCCCACCATTCCGCAGGCAAATACTGTGACGCACAGGACTGGCCCAGCCTCCACAACTTTCAACTCATCGCAAGCTCCCAATGCCACGGGAGCATCAGGGAGTTCTGGCAAAAACCTGAACACTGAAGTCCTTGCGGTCGCTCCGTCGCAAGCGGTGAACAACGCCGTGCAGGAAGGAAAACTTCAGAGCGCGCGCCAGATTATCCGTGAGCACGTGCGCGCCGCCGATCCAAAGGTCGCTCACGTTTTTCCGGTTAAGAACTCAAAGATCACGCTCTCGCCGGCTGAGGTAGAGTCGTTCAGGGCCGATTATCAAACTGAAAAAAGCTTTCGCGCCGATTATGCCAACGTGATGATGACGATTGTGGCCTACCTTGCGCGCATGGTCATTGAAGTGGATGAATACAACCACAAGGCGAGTTCAGCCTATTTGTGGAAGCCGCATGCTGATGCACTGGGATATCTGGTCAGCACCCTGGAGCGGCTGAGTATGGAAGCCGAGCAGGTGATCTCCGTGGCCCGCGCGCGTGGCCTGGCGGAAAAGGCTGACAGTCTTGCCGCCTCGCTGGATAAGCTGCGCGACTACGGCAAGACGGTGTCGCAGACTTTGCAATCAGCAAATCATCCGCAATAATTTATTTTGTCCAACGGCTTGGAGGGGTATTCGGCTTCGCCCCGATTATCTTCTGGGATTGTCTTTCGCGCCGTAATCCATGCCAGAGTATGGCTCAGTCTTGCTCGTCTGGTGGGCGCTGGCGCCTGTCGTGCGCTTTTTCTTGGCTGCGGGCTTTTTAACACCAAGCGCGATATCTGCCAGTTCAAGAAAACGGCTGCTGTTCGGCGCGCCACCAGGGCGGTTTTCCCAGGCGCGTTCGCCAGCCGGACCCTTCAGACTGTACCGCGGTGCAATCCAGAGGTCCTTGGAGACCTCTCCTTCTTTGTCAGATTTCTTGGGCATGTGGTGCGCTGATTATCTCCATTTTACAGCCCTTTTTCAACGAAAAAAGCAGAGTTCCCGGATCTGATGCGCTCTTGCCGAAGCCGCCCAAGGTAAGTAGAACGCATCCAATTCCCGTTATGGAACACCGGCAACGAAACTGGAAACGTCTGCTGAAACAGCACAAACAGCTGTTGCTTCCCTCAGCCTGTGACGCGCTCACCGCGAAACTGATTCAACAGGCGGGCTTTCCTGCCTACCAGATCGGCGGTTTCGCTCTGGACGGAATGCGCTTCGGCTTTCCTGACATGGATGTGACTCGTCTTGGCGAAAAATCGGCCATTGTGCGCGACATTGTGCATGCATCCGACCTGCCGGTGCTGGTGGATTGCGACGACGGCTATGGCGACGAAAAAAGCGTAGTCCATACTATTCACACGTACGACGATCTGGGTGTTTCGGCAATCTTTATTGAAGATCAAAAATCGCCCAAAAGATGTGGCCACATGAGCGGCAAGGAAGTGGTGGAACCCCGCGTGATGGTAAATAAGCTTCATGCCGCGCGCTCAGCCCGCCGCAACCCGGAAAAGCTTTTCATCCTTGCGCGGACAGACGCCCTGGCCGTGAACGGCCTGAAGGATGCCATCAAGCGCGCGGAACAGTACCTGAAAGCGGGAGCCGATGGCATTTACATAGAAGGCCCGGAAAGCGTCCAACAGTTGCGCGCCATTGGAAAAGAGTTCAAAGGCGAGCCGCTGGCCGTGACTATTTTGGAAAACGGCGGTAAGACTCCATGGGTTTCTCCTGATGAAATGTATGCCATGGGGTTCAACATTATTCTTTACCCTACGACCCTGCTCTTTCGACAAACCAGGACCGTAATGCGTGCCTTGGATGATTTGAAGGCAGGGCGTCCTATGCCCAAACAGGAAGCCGTCTCCATGATGGAGTTCGAGGAAATTGTGGACATTGCTTACTGGAAGTCTATTGAGGAGAAAGCCATGCCAATGGGCGAACGCGTGCGACAGGCAGTGAATAAAGTGGTGAAGAAAATTGCATGACTCCGGGGCAGATTGCAAACGCCGCTAATAACGCATGCCCAAGTTAAATGACGCGATTGAAAATGTGCTGAATGAGGCACGCATGCTATTGCTGGGTGGCCAGGTGCTCCTGGGCTTCAGCTTCCGCATATGCTTTGAGCAAAAATTTGAGCAGATTGCCCGTCCGGCACAATTAGCAGAAATAATCGCACTGGGAATCATGACAGCCGCGCTGGGATGGCTGATCTGGCCCGCTGCGTTTCATCAAATCAAGGAAAATGGCCGGACAACAGCGTCCCTCCATATCTTTACCACCAATGTTCTCGATTGGGCCTTGCTTCCTTTCGTCGTGGGACTGGCGCTCACACTATATACGGTTTCCACCGCGCTCGAACTGCCCTATCCTCCTCTCATGGGAGCAGCGGCAGGTGCCTTTGCTATCGCCGTGTGGTTTGGCTGGTCCCTGTCAGGGCGAGAGCCCGGGGCTAAACAGAGAGTCCGGTCAGATCTTGCCCGACAGGAAAAAAATGACCGTGATAAGCCTGATCTCGGTGAGCGCATTAAAAAAGTCCTGATTGAATGCCGCATGGCTTTGCCCGGCGCGCAGGCTTTCCTGGGATTTCAATTTTCCATTGTCTTTGCCCAGGGCTTTGAACATCTGCGTCGTCCGTGGCAGGTAATCCATTTTGTCAGCCTTCTGGCCACTACAGTCGCAACCGTGCTGCTTATCACTCCGGCCGCGTATCACCGCATTCATGAGGCAGGTGAGGACACGGAAAACTTCCGCAAAGTCGCAAGCCGCCTGTTGCTTACCGCATTAGTGTTTCTTGGCCCCGGCATGGCCGGCGATCTGTTCGTTGTAATCGCAAAACAGACCGGGTCTCCCGGCACGGCAGGAGCAATCGCCGGACTTCTGTTGCTGGCATTTTATGGCTTATGGTTTGGCGTAAGCGCCTGGCGCAGAAAATAACTCCGGACCGGCTGTCGGCATAGAAAGAATAAGAATGTTGCGGAGATGATGGCGCCGGTGCCCGAACGAAGCGCGTCATGAGCAAGAAAGTAGCTTATGACGTTCCCGCATGAATCGATACCGAAGAGGAAAACACCGAACCACCAGGCCCATCGCTGGCCGGCTAATAATCCCTCGCAGCAAAGAACGTTCCAACACCCAGGCCCAGCAGGAATACGCCTGAAACTCGCCCGATGGAATGAACTAGTGCTGCGCCCTGTGGATTGAATTTCCACATGCGATCCAGCAGAGCGTTTGGAAACAGCAAACTCTCGCCGGTAATAAAAGCAATAGTCGTGGCAGCAAAAAGAAACGTTGCAATTACCGGAATGGTTCCAGGCCTGTACCGCTCCAGGCTTGTGTTTGCCCTCATCGACCAGCAAGCGCGCCAACCCGTGTAGCAAGTTCCTGTGGCACTTCCGCAAGAACTTCCAGCCATGAGTCGGCATCATCAAGAATGCGGCCGCTGGATACCGTATAAAGTTCCAGGAGCTTGGCGTCGCGGCAGCTTTCGCGGATCAGCCCGGCAATGCGCCGCTTGATTTTGGGAGAGACCGTCTGGCCCACAACGGCAACATCAAATTTGTTGTGTTGGCAGGCCTGGATCAAGCTGGCTTCATCCATGGCAGGGACCACCACATGGCCTGCGCGCTCCAGGATAAGCTGCCTGGTTCGAACCACCGATGGATCGACGCCAGTGCACAAAACCAGCGCCATGCGGGAAGTCCTTTCTTATGAAATTTGAGGAAGATCGAACAAATATTATCACCAGACGATCTTTAAAATCCATAAGTAGATCTGGCCCAAAATAAAGTTTTGTCAGAAAAGGAGCAGCTCACACTTTAGCAAGCAGGGGTCTCATTATGATCTCCGTCAGCTCTAAAATGGAACTTTGGGAAACAGCCCACAGGCTAGAAATGCAGCAACGCCAACCTGAAATGTCCTGTTAATTAATTCGGGAAAAGATCGGGCTACCGTTGCGGAGTTTGACCGGCAGCGGCTGCCTTGGCTTTCGGCTTGGCTGGTTTATCCTTCGACAAAACAACATCAGCCAGTTCCAGGAACCGTGAGTTGTGGGTGCTTTTACCCTCGCCGTACTTAGATGAATGTGCCCCGCCGGCTAAATTCGATTTGGGGTTGATCCACATTCCGGGACTTTCACGTTTGCTATCCATTTCCCTGATTAGAACACACCCGCATCCAGAGTAGCTGTACAAAAGAGCACACAACGTGGTGCGGTGATATCCTGCAAGCCATGATGGTGCGCCTTCCCGACAGCGCAACCCGTCCACAATGGAAGCAGGACAGCTTCTTCCGCCGCTATGCGCCCATGTCGCCTGGGCTTTACTAGGGCACAAGAAGTAGCCCTGCCAAATGACAGGGCTCGAAGGAAAAGGCTCATCCGCTCGAAGGCTTCCTTCTTTTACCGCGGAGCCATTGTTAGGTTTCCGCGTCTCTTTTCAGAGCTATTTACAGAAGGCGCCCACGCCGATGCTGGACAAAGCAAGACAAAGATCGGCCCGCCCATGCCCCATCTGAGGTACGGAAAACGCGCGGGAAATTGCATTCGCCACGTCGCCCGGTTTATATGTAGGCCGCGCCTGCAAAACCAGCGCCGCTTCGCCGGCAACCAGCGGAGTGCTGAATGACGTGCCCCAGCCCGCCGCATAGTTTCCGCCCGGATAAGTAGTGATCACGCCTTCGCCGGGGGCCGCGATGAATACTGAATTGGTGCCAAAGTTGGTGAAAGTGCTCTTAACATCAGAGTTGCTGGTAGATCCCACCCCAATCACGCTGTTATACGCCGACGGAAAAACCACGATCTGTTCCCCGTCGTTACCTGAAGCCGCCACCACTACCACGCCTTTGCTGACGGCATATTGGATGGCGCTTTGCAGAGCAGGCGAACCCTGTGCAATTTCAAAACTCATACTGATAACATTCGCGCCATTGTCCGCGGCGTAATAAATCGCGCGAACGATGTTAAAGAGGTCGGAGCTTCCGTCGCCGGCAAAAGCCTTAAGTGGCATGATCTGCGCGCCGGGCGCAACCAGGTGAACCAGGCCTGCCGTCATGGTGCCGTGACCAAACTCGCCGGGAGGTCCATCCAAAATGCTGGTGGTTGATTGGCTGAGAATTGCCACAGTGGAAGCATTGAACTGCACCAGGTTCTGGCTATCAAGAATGCTGGTGGTGGACTGCGCCAATGCGGCAGCCATCTCAGGCGTCAAATCGACCAGTTCAGATGGATCGGCCACATTTGAGATGAAGTTGAAACCTGAAACAAGAGCGGATTGCAGTGCCGGATGGGATGTATCAACGCCCGTATCAATCACAGCTACCGTGATTCCCGTGCCGGTGAAACCGGAGGCCGCCTGCAGATCGAGCTGGCGGATAATGGCCGTAGCGGGCTGTGTCACATAATTGCTGGGTACTAGAGATCCGTAGTAATTCACCACGGTGCGGCCCGGCAGGCCATCCAGAATCGATGTGGTGGATTGAGTCAGGCTGGCGTTTGTGGCTCCGGACAACTCAGGTACGCCGAGAGCGCGATTATGCTCAAAACTTTGCACGGCGCTGTCAGAGGAAATGCTGGGATCGACAGAAGAAGTTGAAACCAGAAAAACACCGTGAGAGGACCCTTTTGTCAATTGCGTGAGACCATGCCGCCCGCAAACGTCCTGCACTTTGGTCGGTGACGTCACCAGAACAAAGTTGTTTTGTCCCCAGAGCGAGATGCCCATGCACAGCACTAAGCCGCTGAAGACTTTTGCAAGCACACTGATTCTGCTGCTCAGAGAAGGACGCCACTTGCTTCGGAAGGACCTTCCATCCCTTGACGCATCAAAGATACCCGGTTCCGTGTTTAACGGTCGTAGAAGCAGATTCTTTCGTGCTGCTTTCTGTTCCATTCCGTCTCTCATATCGCAAATCTTCCCTTGGTAGTTTTCCATGCTGAGTCGTATTGCGCTGTGAGGGAGGTCACATCTGGCAGACCCCGCTCATCTACGCCCAGTGCACGGTAGCACCAGGGCACAACGCCAAAAACCAGCTGTTTGTTGCGTCGCGCCTTAGATAGCTTTTAGTCGATTCCGTCGACCTGTGGCGAGTATAGCCAGACTAGTTGCCCGGAAGAAAAGGATTTTCTTTAAAAACCCAAACAAAAGGTTCTTAAGCGAATTAAGTACGAAGCAGCCAGCCCCGTCTTCTCAGTATATGTATCGTTTAACACGTTGATTCGGAGAGGCTTGAGCAGTGCTAGGTGCTACAACGGGGTCGCAATTAGCTGGTATGTGTAAATTAGCCGATTTTAATAAATCCCGGACTTGCGTCTGATATCGAACCTAAATCCTTAGACTTATTAATAATTTTTAGATGGCTGAGGGAAGCTCCAGGGGAATAAAGGCTGGCTTTATTTGCCGCTGACGCCGCTGGAGGTCGAGCCAGAGCTTGCTCCGCTGCTGGCGACCAAATTCATGAGCGATTGATAAAGATCGATTCGGCCATAGCCCATGTCACTAATCTGCTTAGTCTTGGAGAGTGCGTTGGTAATGTCGCCCGGTTTGCTCGCAGGGCGTGCTTGCATCACCAGCGCTGCTGCGCCGGCTATCATCGGAGTGCTGAACGATGTGCCCCATCCCGCCGCATAATTGCCGCCGGGGAACGTCGTGATGACTCCTTCTCCGGGAGCGGCGAAGGTAACCACGCCTGAACCAAAGTTGGAGAACGCGCTTCTAAGATCAGTGCTCGTGCTGGAACCGATTCCCAGCACTCCGCCGTAACTGGCCGGATAAACCAGGGTTTTTAAGCCGTCATTGCCGGATGAAGCAATCATGATCACGTTCTTACTGAGCGCGTACTGCACGGCAGCCTGCAATCCTGGGGAGGACTGTGCCATGCTGAAGCTCATACTGATCACGTTGGCGCCGTGGTCCGCGCCGTAATAAATGGCCCGGATGATGTCTGAAAGGTTTGAAGAACCATCGGCGCGGAAAGCTTTGAGCGGCATGATCTTGGCCGTCGGGGCCACCAGGTGCACAATTCCCGCCGTCATGGTGCCGTGGCCGAACTCGGCCAGCGAGCTATCGAGAATCGAAGTCGTAGACTGGTCCAGAATCGAAGTCGTGGACTGATTCAGGATCGCTACCGCTGAATTGAGAACCAGCGTGTTCTGCGCATCCAGGATGCTTGTGGTCGATTGCTGCAATTGGGCGGCTACCGCGGGATTAAGATCCGCCAACTCAGAAGCTCCTAAGGTATCTCGCGTGAAGTCGTAACCAGTTACCAGCGCGCCAGACAGAGCGGGATGGCTCAGATCGGCCCCCGTATCGATAATTGCCACCGTGCCGAAGCCAGTGAGCTTTGTAGCTGTGCGGGCATCGCCCAGGCGAATGATGCTTGTTGCGCTCTGCGTGCTGTAATTGCTGGGAACTATGCTGCCAAAGAATGGGACCAGTGTGCGCCCTGGCAAAGTATCAAGAATGCTGGTTGTGGATTGAGTCAGCGTGGGTAGCGTAAGACCGGTCAATTCGGGCAAAGTAGCGCGTTGCTCAGGCTCAAAACCGAGCACCCGAAGGTCAGTTTCAACTTCTGTTTCGGTACCGGCGATATCGGCGGACACCGACGTCACCAGCATCACGCAATTTGTGCCGTCATAAAGCTCTTTCACAACCGTGAGACCGTGCTGGTCGACCACACTCTGAACAGTGCTGGGGGACGCGGTGAGAATGTAGCTCGTCTGCGCCGTTAGCGGCAGACCAAGCGCCAGACACACTAGTAAAAGTTGAAGAAATTTCCTCATTGTCGTTGTCCCAGATTCAATGCAATGTTTAAAGCGGGTCCTTACAGTTGGGGCGTCTTGCCTAACTGTACTTCCAGTTCCTGGCCCCTGG
The DNA here is from genome assembly GCA_036497385.1 of Candidatus Angelobacter sp. Taxonomy (GTDB): domain Bacteria; phylum Acidobacteriota; class Terriglobia; order Terriglobales; family Acidobacteriaceae; genus Angelobacter. Next base: position 8,854 of record DASXJO010000815.1, read on the forward strand.
ACTCCAGCGGTACCAGTAAGCGAAGATCGCTTTCCGGAACGTACTCAAGCTGAAATTCACCGAATGTGTTGCTGATCGATCGGGTGACTTCCCGGTTTCCTGCTACAAGAATTACGGGCAGGTTGGCCAGCAGTTCATCCGGCGTTTTCTGGTTGGCAATCTGGCCAACCAGCACCATGCTGGCAGATCCTTTTTCGTGCTCAAATCTAAGATCGACGGAGTAGTCGCCGGCATGGAAGAGCACCTGGCGATTAATTTGATGGGTCCCGCGTACGCCCACTGGTTGCGGATCATTCACGCTGTCATAAGCCAGGGTCGCCCACAAACGTTGCAGGGCAGAGCGGCGCGGCGCTTTGGCCAGGCCGATCATTGCCTTCACCTGCTGTTCCGCGGCTCGAGGAATCTGATAGGACGCTTCGCGCGAACATACCGCAGCGAATTTTGACAACAAACCCTTGATTCTTTCGCACTTGGAGCAGCCACCCTGTAAATGGGCCTGCATCAGGTTGTGCTGATCGTTGGAAACGGCTTTCCTGACGTAATCAGCCCACTCAGTGATATCGAAATGGCGAACAGCTTCAGTCATAGAGGACTTTTTCCCCGTCTTAATTTCAAGGGGGAACACGGCTTCCGGGTCCATGTTCCCCTTTTTAGCAGTCGACGGATGAGCCTGCTTCTAAGCATAAGAGTGGGAGATGCTGTCAAAAATATAGGCAGAGTACAATTTTTATGTTTCATGAGAATTTTCCCACCAGTGCGAAAGCCGCCCAATAGTAGGGATGGCGGTGCTTTTGCTTCAGTTTGAGCACTGCGCTTCGCAGTGCATTCGCCTTATTGCCCGCTGCCCGGTATCCCTCGTAGAAATCACGCATAAACTCTGCAGTACTTTGATCATGGACTTCCCACAAGCTAACCATTAAAGTCTGTGCGCCTGCGTACAGCAATCCCCGAACCAGCCCAATCAGCTCATCTCCACCAATCACCACGTTCATTCCTGTACCGCAGCCGCTCAGGGTAACCAGTTCAGCATTGAACTGCAACTGGTACAGGTCAAAGAGACTTAGCAATGACTTGCCTAGTCGAATGGAAGAAAACATGGGGTTATCCTGACGAAAATATCCGTGCGTGGCAATGTGGATGAATCGGCTGCTGGGCCCATGTAGACGAAGTTGTTCCTCGGTTGCGTCCTCGCCCAGGAAAAGGTTTGCGTTGCCCATGGCAGCAGCCACAAACCTGGCTTCTTCATCGATGAAAGGCGCGCGGGCATCCGGCACCGCGAGTACCAGAGTCAGTCCATCGCCGGCCGGCGGCAGTTTTTCCTGACAAACGGCAAAGATGCTGCTGCTGGGAGCATAGGAAACCGAGAAATCATCAATCAGGTAGCGCTTGCCGTCTGAAAGTGCGTGGAA
>DASXJO010000816.1:0-2656 GCA_036497385.1 Candidatus Angelobacter sp.
ATTCAGGTAAAATGTGTCCGCGGACACGGAGATTGTTATGCGCGCTCTTTATCTGCTTATCGTCACGCTGATCCTATCGCACGGCGCTGCAGCGCAGCCCGCTTTCACTACATGCGTTGGCGATATCGGCAACTGCAGCACCTCCGTTTCATCCATCAATCTGGGACCGGCTACGGTGGGCGGCGGAGCATTTGTGCCGGTGAAGATCACCAATTCCGGCTCGGCGCAGCTTGTGATCAATTACAGCTTCAGCAACACGGCCTTTGCCTTCGGTCTGTCGCAGACGCTCCCGCCCAATCCTTTGGTCATTGATCCTGGCGCAAGCGTGCAGACCTTTATTGTCTTCACTCCATCGGCCGTTGGAGTCCAGGCGGGACAGTTCGTCAGCATGGACAACGCTGCGGGTTCGCCTCACGTGATCCCGCTCAGCGGCGCTGGCGTGAACGTGGCTTCTGGAGATTTTGCCGTGATGCTCGATCCTGCGGGCCCAGCCACTATCGCGCTCAAGAAGGGCGCCACCACCACGTTCCCGGTTTATGTTCTGGAGGGCCCCAACCCGAACCCCTCCGCGGGAGGCGCGGCCCAATGTTCCGGCGGTCCGACGGGCTCTTCCTGCAGCCTGCAGCCCAGTACCTTCGCCGCTTTCGTGTCGCAAGTGAAGATAGATGTTTCAGTGACCGTTCCAGCCAACACGAGCCGCCTGCATGGTTCTTCCTTCATATGGGCGGCCATGCTCCCGGCTTTGCTTCTGCTGGACCGCCGCCGAAGGACGGCCGGTATAGCGCCACTTGCGGTCCTGTTCCTTGCTTTATGCACTTCTTGCGGAGGAGGAAGTTCCGCTCCGCCGATCACGATCTCGGCTGGGGTCAACGGATCGTCGCCGCACACGCTTACCGTGCCGGTCACGTTGCAATAGTTCTACGGCGCTTCTGCGATGAGATTTTTGCAGTGCCAGGGATTCCTCGCTGCGCTCGGAACTTGGGAAACAGGATGGCATAATCAAAGCTGAATGCGATTCCTCATCTCCGCCGGCGAAGCTTCGGGCGACACTTACGGCGCGCAGCTTATTGAAGCTTTGCGTGGGCTTGCTCCCTCACCCCAGGACACGCAAGACCGGCGCGCCCCGGGGACCCCGATGCCGGGCTCGACTTTCTTTGGCATGGGTGGAGAAAAAATGCGGGCCTCCGGCGCCGAGCTTCTGGTCCACGCCCATGAGGTTGCCGTGGTCGGGCTGGTGGAAGTGTTGACGCATTTGCCGGGAATCCGCAGGCGGTTTAAGCATCTGGTGGCGGAAGCGGCGCGACGCAAGCCGGACGCAGCCATCCTGATCGATTTCCCCGACTTCAACCTGCGGCTGGCGCGCGAGCTGCATCACCTGGGCATTCCGGTGTTTTACTTTGTCAGCCCGCAGATATGGGCCTGGCGCACCGGACGCGTGCAGCAGATCAGGAAATATGTCCGCAAGATGATTGTGATCTTTCCTTTTGAGCAGGAGTTTTACGCGCGGCACGGCGTTGAGGTGAGTTATGTTGGCCATCCGCTGGCATACGAGCCGCAGCCGGAGATTTCGCGAGAAGAGTTTGCGGCAAAGCACTTTCTTGATCCCAAAAAGCAATGGATCGCGCTATTGCCGGGGAGTCGAAGAAAGGAAGTGCGGCTAAATTTGCCGGCGATGCTGCAGGCTGCGCAGCTCTTGCAGAAAGAGCGCAATGGCTTTGAGTTTGTGCTGCCGGTGGCTTCCACGCTGAATGCAGAATGGCTGAAAGAGCAAATGCAACAGATGCCGGGGCTAAAGCCCGAATTTATAAAAGGCGCTGACGCGGCCCTAAAGGGCCGCTCTTCCACCGAGGGCTCTTCATCCTTTACAAGGCAGCCTGTGACGAAGCAGTGCAATTCTTCAGACCTGGTGGCGACTGAGCAGCCGACCACTACCGCGGGGTGGAGCAGGCATTCAGGCCTGCGGAAAGACTCTATAGAGATTCCGGCTTCAGCCGCTGAGGTGAAAAACTCCACGGAAAGAGATCGGCGCATGCCTATCCACCTGACGGATAACGCCCGCGCCACTCTCATGCATGCCCGCGCCGCGGTGGTCGCCAGCGGCACGGCCACGGTGGAAGCCGCGCTCTCTGGGACGCCCTTTATTGTGGTCTATCGGCTGGCCCCGCTGACTTGGCTTCTTGGCCGAAGGCTGGTCAAGCTGGATACGTTCGCCATGCCGAACCTGATCGCCGGGAAGAGGATTGTGCCGGAGTTGATCCAGAAGGACTTTACCGCTCAAAACGTGTTCAAGGAGCTGAACAAGATCATCCCGGAGGGGCCTGCGCGTCAGCAGATGGAAGCTGACCTGAAGATGGTGCAACAGCGCCTGCATGACAGTCCAGACGCGGAGTCGCCCGCGCAACGGGCGGCACGGGAGATACTTGGGGCGCTCAGACCGGCGTAGAATTGATGTAACAGCTCTCAGAAGAATGGGCCCCAGCGTCCGCAGCCAAAGAAAAGCACGCTCCTGTATGCTCCATTAGGATTTAAGCAGTTATTAAAGGCAGCTTTTCTGGAAAAATTTACATCTAATCTGAGTACTTTTCAGCATTTTTGGAGAAATACATGCAAATCGCACGACGACCCCTGCGACGTGCCGTACTGTTTATTGGCCTGA
>DASXJO010000817.1:0-8182 GCA_036497385.1 Candidatus Angelobacter sp.
TCTTCTGAAGTCAGCCCGTAAATGGGAGGTGTGGGAATTCCCAGCATGCCCAGGTAAGTGTAGATCTGCGAGCGATGATGGACTTCATGCTCCACCATGGCGCGCAGCCACTTCCAAACCAAAATGGGAGTTCCGCCGGGAGTGACGCACTTCTTCTGCAGATCTTCAGGGGAGAGGCGGCTGAAGATGGCGATGGACTCCTGATGCAGGCGGTTGAAAAACGCTAAGACGTTTTCCGGGCCGTCGGCGAGTTCAGGACCGTGGCCGGGATAGCGGCTGGGCTTGAGCTGAACGTTCTCCGCATACATATAACGCTCAATGGTGGCCAGGTGGCGGATGATATCGGCAAAGCTGAATTTGCCATCGCCATAGCGCCAGTCAAATTTTTCCGGAGGAATGCAACCGATAACTTTTAACGTGCGCTGACGGACTTTTTCCCAGTAGTCATTGTCCCAGAGAGCGGAAGGTTCGCGGTTGATGGCAATTTCCATAAAGTGATCTTATTGCGGCGCAACATCAGCCAGCAAATGAATAGCAATGCAGGAGGGCACGGCTTTACAGATTATGTCCGGAAGAATCGACGACTGCTTCCACTACGGTACCTTGGTTCGGTGAAGAGCGTACGGCGAGTTTACCTCCGACCATGCGTAATCGTTCCCGCATGCTCACCAGCCCCAGGCCATCACGCGTTGCGCCAGGATCAAATCCAACGCCCGTATCCTCAATGCGAAGGCGGAGGAGGCCGGCATTGCGCGTCAGCTTGACCGTGATCGTTTTGGCGCGTCCGTGCGTCACAGCATTATTCAGCGCTTCCTGCGTTACTCGAAAGAAGCACAAACTGATGTCATCTCCCAAGTCCTCAAGCGGTTCGGTTTCCAGATTCACAGCAATCTGGTATTGCTGCGAAAATGTACTGCACAATGCTTTCAGGGCATTCGGAAGACCCAGATGCTGCAAAATGTTTGAATGCAATTGGCGCGCAACATCCCGCACGGCTACTGCGACCTCATCGGTCTGGCGCCTCAATTGGACAACCTCTCCATGAGCCAGCGCCAACTGATCCGCCGATAACGATTCCAGGCGGTCCAGGCCAAGGGCCAGCAAGGTGAACTGCTGGGTAAGACCGTCGTGGAGTTCGAGTGCGATCCGGCTGCGTTCCTCTTCCTGGCTGTGGATGAGCCTGCCGGTAAGGTCGCGAATGCGATTGTAATTTTGATTGAGTTCTTCCTGGCTTTCCAAAAGACGAGCTTCCGCCTGTTGACGTTCTTCAAAGAGGATCGCGACAAACATGATGGGCAAGGCGAGCTCGGCGAGGAACAACTGCAGAAAATGCATGTCGTGCGCGATCAGATAGAAAAATGGACCTTTATGCCGCGAGATACCGAGTATCAGGAACACTGTTGTCAAGAAGAGCCCGCTTGAAGCGCCGATGGTTCCCAGCCGGAGGGCAGCCCAGACCAGGAATGGAAATGGAGCATAAATAGCAAGGACCGATTCATCGAAGAGCACCGCATAACAAAGGCAACAGGCAAAGCCGATTCCCCACACAATGGCCTCAAGCAAACGTGGACGCAGCCCTCGGTATTCCCGGGACAACCACAGCAAGAGTGTGGGCGTCACGACAAGGTTCGCGAGCGCGTCACCAAGAGACCATTGGCCGAAGGCCGGCCAGAAAGGATGCCCCAATGCAAGATGACGGAGTAAACCGCCGAAAATGCCTGAAAGCATTGGAGCCAGCAGCACCGCAATACCCAAATAGGCGGCGTATCGTCGCACCGTATTTAGCCGGATGGGATTTCCAATTGCATATTGCAGCAAATGTGCTGTCAGCAATCCCTTGGCTACATCATTGGTCCAGGTCAACCATAAAAACCAGGCGCCAATCGGCGCGCGCACAGCCGGAACAAACCGAATCGGCGTGCTCATCAGGACATAGAGCCACCATTTCTTCCTGGGAACCAGCAGAAGAGTGCAAAGAAGAACGGCATCAGGAAGCCACAATCGGGTTCCTGTCCTTTGGGCAAAGAATCTGGCAATGCCGTAAGACGCCAAATAAGCTACCGCAAAGAGGGCAAGGCTCCGCAACTCAAGAAGAAGCTGGCGGCTTTTGGAGCCCGCTCCGTCCAACTGGGGCCCCGCCGCAATTTCTTGCTGAGGCATAGCAGAATGCAATCACTCTTGTTTCTGGCAGAACTTGAGCCCGTAGCGTCGGCACCTAAAGTAAAAGGGGGTGGTGAAGCGCGTTGCAAGTGGCGACATCATACAACAACATGATCCGCTCGCAACAGAGGCACCGAACGGCCATGGGCCAGCAAGTGCTACACACGAGCTTTAATCTTGCACATAGCAGTTACTACAAGCTTTTGAGCATTTTTAGAAACTTTTGGCTCTTGAATAGTTTAAGACCGGCAGCGGTAAGGCGGCCAAGTTCGGCGAAACAGGCCTCGTCTACTGTGGTGAGGTTGAAGCAAGCCTTGCCCTGCATACGTTTCTTCAGTGCCGGTGACATGCCCTTAAGCAGCTCTGGCGCGCTGTAAACGGGCAGCAGATGAAAGCTCACGTAGTTCTTGCCGGTCCGCAGACCAGCAAAATAGAGCGGCTTGCCGCGATGGAACATGCCAGGAACTTCGGTGTGGTAGTTTCCGGGCTTATCTGTCTGTACGCGAATGTCGCCAAGAAAGGGCTCAAGCACGTCCTTGCGCAGAGCGGTGAAGACGGTGGCGAAGTCCGGCTTAGCGGCCTTGCTGGGCGCGGCTGCCGATTTCTTTTTTGCAAGTTTCGTTTTTGCGGGTGTGGCGGCTGGCATGATCGCAGCAGTATAGCGAAGTTACCGGTGCTTCCAAAAAGAAAAGACGAGGAGCGGATTTTGCTCCGCTCCTCAAATCAAACATTGATCTCAGTCTCCGTCGTGATCTCCGTCGGGATCGTGATCAGGCAGGGACTTCAGGTATTCAACAAGATCGCTCTTTTCAGTAGCGCTCAGGCCGAGGCTCTTGCAGGAGTCATAGTGCTCCACAACATCCAGCAAGGTGGCAAAGCGGCCATCGTGATAGAAGCCGCCTTTAGTATGTGTCCACAGGGCATTGAGCGGAGTAGTGCGGTAGCGGCCGTCAGGCGAACGCATCGCTTGGAAATCGTCCACGCAGACGTCGGAAGCCAGGTGCATGTTCCATCCCGACTCAGTTGTCAGCGGCTCGACATGGCAACTGCTGCACTGGCCTTTGCCGTTGAAAACTTCTTTGCCGCGCGCGGCAGCCGCATGATCAAAGCTACCTTTCGGCGGCGGCGGAGCAGGCAGAGAGAGCTGATAGAAATGCAGTGCCGCCAGCTTGGACGTGATCTGGTCGTCGGCATTGGTTACGTGCCCGAAACCATTCTTGGCGGCTATGGGGAATTTCGCGGGATCGTCCAGCCGCGGATCAAAGAAATTGCCTTTGCCGTGCATTTCAAGATTGGCGACGAATGCGTTCCAGTACGGTACAGAACCCCATCCGGTATAGGTATGCAGGTTCACGCCCGCAAGCCCAAACGCGGGAGGAATCAGGGTCGCGGCAGATTTGCCGTCGGGACGAAACGCTTTTCCGTCCATGAACAGCTCTGCGTCAAACTTGCCCGGCCCCCAGCTAGCAAGGACAGTCTTGACGGTTGCGACGTCCACGCCCAGAACATCGGCAACAGGCTGGAGATTTGGAGAAAGGCCGACAATCGCGCCGACGTTCAAGTCACGGTTGGCCCAGCCGTCCAGGCGATGGCCAATGCCTGGAGCAAATGCATTATCCACCGTAGAATGGCAGAGCGCGCACTGTATGCCCATGGATTTCAGAGTGCCGTCGGGATTGAAAAATCCGGTGACGCCAATCACAGCATTCAATTTCAGCAACGCCAGGGTCACCGCCGGATCATTGAGGTCAACCTTTCCGGCTGAGATCTGTTGGACCAGCGCCGGCGGAAGCGCGTCCTGATCAACTTTGAGCCCGACGGCCAGCGCCGTGGCCGGAGACACACCCGGTCCAACGCCGCCATGCTGCGCGCCTTCAATGGCCTTATGCAACTGGAGCGCGCCGCCCCAGAAGTCTTGGTCGCCAAAGGTGTCATTGCGGAAAGTATTTTTGCCCTGCTGGGCAAGTGACTGATGCTTTTGTTCAGAATAAAGAGTAAAAGCGCCAATAAGCGCCAGGGCGATCATGAGAGGGAGTCTGATCTTTTTCACGGAATTACGCCTCTACTGTTCAGGGTTTTTAGAAGGCTCCCGGAAAAGCTCTTCGATAGGCATTGAGTTAGCAGGAGCGTTTTTGGTGACAAAAAATCGCAACTTATTCGCATTACGATGTAAATAGTTGAAGATATTCGGCTTCCGTTTCGAATGACCGCTCAGATGGTAGTAAACTGCTCCACCGGAGATAACCATGCCCGCCGCAAAGAAAGTTGCGAGTTCCACTTATGACGTCCACCCTAGTCTTGGCATGTACCAGAGTTCGCTCGCTGCTTTAAAGCAGAAAACTGGCCGGACGCTGGAAGAATGGATCAAGCTGGCACAAAAGAGCGGCCCCGCCACAGAGAAAGATCGTCGCGCATGGCTCAAGGCAGAGCACGGCCTGGGAATGAATTATGCAGGGTGGATCGCCGAGCATTCCGTGGGAAAAGGCGATGACGGAAATCCTGAGACTTACCTGCGGCAAGCAGAAGAATTTATACAGAACATGTTCTCTGGCGCCAAAGAATCTCTGCTGCCGATTTATCACGAACTCCTGTCATTAGGACGCAGCCTGGGCAAGGACGTAAAAGTTTGTCCAGGCAAGACGATTGTGCCGCTCTACCGCAAACACGTTTTCGCGCAGATCAAACCTACAACGCGCACCCGCATCGATCTGGGACTGGCGCTCAAGGACACCAAAGTTCCAAAACGGCTCATCGATACCGGCGGTCTGGCAAAAAAAGACCGCATCACACACCGGATTGAGATCACGTCACTGAAAGACATCGATCGCGAAGTGAAGAAGTGGCTGAAGACCGCGTATGAGATGGACCGCTAGCTTGTCCGACGAGCTCGCAAGCTGTTGCACCGGATGCCCACCGCCCTGGTGAACTCGCCGGTTCATCCGTGCAAGCAGCAGAAAGTTTCCGAATAGAAGGCGAAAGTTTTCTTACAGATGTTCCCACAGGAACTCGCATATCTTTCGCCTCTGCGGGCAATCATGGACATTGTCCCTAAGGACAGTGGCCATTAGGTCACAGCACCATGTGACGCACGGTCAGTGTCTAAATTCGGAAATTAATTGCACTTTTTTGACACGCTAAAAATAAAAATAATCGCTTTAATTCCAGCAACTTACATCCATTTTTTCAAAGCAGTGTTCCTGACTGGGATACTATATGTCGGTACAAAAGTACACTCACACAAGTCATCTGGGCACACAGCAACTTTGGGCGCGCCACGCTAAAGTTGCCGAACTCTCCATGTGTTGAGTTGCTTAAATCAGGAACGACGTGAAGTGAAGTTTTTGCGTAAGTGGCTGTGAAGGGGAAGGTACTCGGATCGTGAAGTCAATGGCCAAATCGAGGACAAGTTTCGCCTTGGAGTCAGGCTTCACTCTGACAGAAATGATTGTTGTGGTCGCAATCATTCTCGCCGTGGCTGGCATGGCCATTCCGAACCTCACCCGGGCCATTGATGCTTCCCGGATCAAAGGTTCTGCCCAGGCACTGGCAGCTGCTTACCAGGACGCGCGCATCCGCGCTACCCAAAATGATACTTCGTATCAGGTGCTCATCTCTCCGCCAGGAATTTCGCCCGCACAAATCTGTATAGACTTGGATCGGGACGGAACTTGCAGCGCCGGAGACCCGGTGACCACCTTTCCTGGGCAAGTCAGGGTAAGCAACCTTGGGGTGCCGGTTCCGCTGGGCCCTGCTCAATTGAACTACCAGACAATTGACACGGAACACTCGAGCGCACCGGGCAATGGCCTCACTTGGAACGCTGTTGGTTTGCCATGCCAGCAAAGCTCGGCTGGTACCTGCATAGCAACAGGCTGGGTGCAGTACCTGCAATTTTTCCGCGGGAACGGAGACGTAATGTATGCAGCCGTCACCGTAAGCCCCACGGGCAGGGTGAAGACGTGGACATTTATTCCGTCGGGAAACGGAAACGGTACGTGGCTTTAAGACACTATATGGATACGGATCGCCAAACTCGAAGGGCCACAACGAAAAACATGACGCGCGGATTCAGCCTTATTGAAGTGATGATCGCCACGGTCGTTCTGGTGGTAGGGCTGTTGGGCGGCATCGCTGTGATTGCAGTGGCGACGGCAAACGATGGGCGATCCAAGTTGCATTCTACGGCTATCCTTCTGGCACAAAGCACCATGGAAAAGATTGCGGCCATTCCAGCAGCCGCTGGGAATACCCAAACCACGCTCACGGACTGCGCAGGGGTGCCGCACACCATTGAGACGGCCGTGCCTGCTCCTGGTGGCAGCCCTGCCCTGATTGATACTGGAGCTTTTTCGGGAACCATCGATTTCTCGAAGCCAATTGTCGCCAATTACTCAATGGTTTATTCCACGTGCTCGAGCGGCGGGAACGTTGGATATGACGTCCGCTGGCGAATTGATCCCGGCCCAACCCCTGCTACGCAGTTGGTTACGGTGAGCGCCAAGCCGCTGGTCACAGCCGGAGCAACTCAGTTGATTCTGCCTTATACGCTCCATCAATTAAGGGGGAACTTCTGATGATGTCGCGCTCCCCCCGTTTGATTGCCAGGACTAACGCAAAAAATAGGAAAATAGCAGGTTTTACCCTGATAGAGCTGCTGGTTAGCCTGGCGATTCTGGTTACAGTCACCGGCGCCGTATTTGAGCAGATTAACTCGATGCAGAAAAAAGCAGCTTCACAAGCCGTGAATGTTGATCTGACCCAGCAATCGCGGGACTTTCTGAATCAGACCGTACGCGACTTGCACATGGCAGGATATCCCGGCCCCGGCATGTACTCGAACGTGGCGCATCCTTCACTGGTGGCATACGGACTGATAAGAGTTTCGCCAACCGAAATCCTGATGGAAGGTGACGTTAACAATGACGGTGCGGTTGAAAGCGTTGACATCACCTATGTGGCAAGCGATCCCAACGATCCCAATTGCCCATGCATCCGCAGAAGCGCGCAGCCAAAGACCGATTTCGGCTCATTGAGCCAGGGGATCAATCCTCTTTACACCGAAACACAACAGGTATTTCCCCCCGGTACTGGGGCGGGCCAAGCCGGTGAAGACCTTTTCTCGTATTACGACCAGAACGGAAATCCGGTTCTAATCGGAAACGGTGTAGATATCTTGACCCCATCAGGCACAACAATTCCGTCAGGACAAGCCTTGATTAGCTCAATTAAGACGGTAAAAATTAACGTTAGTTTGCTTACGAACCAACGGGATCCGCAGACGGGGAATTATTTGCGCACATCAATGTCGGCAAGTTCGAGGTTGAATTACTAAAATGGCAAAGATCATGTCCAGAATGATGAAGCGGGACGAGCGGGGAATGGCACTGATGCTGGCCTTGTTCGCGCTCTTGCTGCTTTCTGGCATTGGCCTCTGCATGGTCCTGTCTTCCAACACTGAGACACGCATTGACTCTAACTATGGCGGCAACCTGCGCTCTTATTACGCAGCCCACTCCGGTCTGGAAGAAGTACGGGACAGGATCAGCTATCCTTCTACTTCCCCTGATTTTCCGAACGGTTTGGCCGACAAACTTCCTACAAATATTGCCGGAAATTCCAATGGCGTGTTGTATGTGATCAATCCCAAGGCCGGCGAGACGGTTGATCCCACTGATCCGACCAGCCCGTACTTTGACATCCAGCTCTGCCATGATTACAACTCCGGCGTAACCATTCGCGACTCCAGGTGCACCGCAGTTCCCGCTATGGCCAACTGGATGGCTTTGCAAAATGCCGCGCCGGCCGCCACTCCAACCGGCCTGCCATTGGGCTACAAGTGGGTGCGCATCAATGTGAAGACGAACCGGATTGCCGCGCCTTACTATGTGGACCAACAAGGTGATCCCACAACACTGGATACGCGCGTTTGCTGGGACGGCGAAACCGAACAGCTCTCTCCAGGAAGCGCACCTTGCGATGCCAATGGAATGCAGCCGGTTTATATGCTCACTTCTCTGGCTGT
>DASXJO010000818.1:0-3766 GCA_036497385.1 Candidatus Angelobacter sp.
GTTCCACTGGCTGAAAGATGCCGGCGTTACCTCCGTCGTCACGGCTGAAATGGGAGAACGCACCCTCACACGCTACGGACTGGAAGAGTATGTCGCAGATTGCGTTCTTCTTCTCGACCACCGCGTGAATGAACAGATATCCACCCGGCGCTTGCGTGTGGTGAAATATCGCGGCTCTTCGCACGGGACCAACGAATATCCTTTTCTGCTCGATGATCAGGGCATTTCGGTGGTTCCCATCACTTCCCTTGGCTTGAACCACACGGCTTCCACGGAGCGCATCTCATCGGGTGTTCCCTCTCTTGACGCCATGTTGGGGAAAAAGGGCTTTTTCCGGGGCAGCAGCGTGTTGATCACCGGTACCGCAGGGACGGGCAAATCCAGCTTCGCTGCCGCGTTCGCCGGCGCCGCCTGCGCACGAGGGGAGCGCGCGCTCTATTTCGCTTATGAAGAATCGCCCAGCCAGATTCTTCGTAACATGAGTTCCGTGGGCCAGGACCTGGAAAAGTGGATCAATCGCGGCCTTTTGCGTATTCACGCTACCCGGCCCACCGCGGTGGGATTGGAAAGCCACCTCGCCACTGTCTATAACGAAATTCAGGAGTTCAAGCCGACCGTGGTAGTGATTGACCCCATTACCAACTTGGTTTCAGTCGGTGACCTGCATGCGGTCAAGGCCATGCTCACCCGCCTGATTGATTTCCTTAAGCTCAAGCACATCACCGCGATGTTCACCAATCTGATATTCGGATCGGGAGTGATGGAAGAAACTGCTGTGGGCATCTCATCTTTAATGGATACCTGGCTGGTTCTGGGCGATGTCGATCAGGGCGAGTCGGAGCGCATGCGCACCCTGAACCTGTTAAAGTCCCGCGGCATGTCCCATGACACGCGCATGCATCGCTTTACTCTAAGCAATAAAGGAATTGAAGTTCATGGCAACACGTAAACAGGCATCATCCCGCAAGCCGGGAAAGGACGGTACAGAGCGAGAAAATAACCGCAAAGGTCCCTTCAAACGCCCGCTATGGGAGCTGCGGCTTTATGTCGCCGGAATGACTCCCACTTCCATCCGCGCCTTTGAAAACCTTAAGCGGCTCTGTGAGGAGCACATGCATGGCGCATATAAGATCCAGGTCGTCGATCTGCTGGAACGCCCCATGCTGGCCCGTGGCGACCAGATCATTGCCGTCCCAACTCTCGTCCGGCGTCTGCCCACTCCGGTGAAAAAAATAATTGGGGACCTTTCGAATACCGAGAGAGTGCTTGTCGGCCTTGATCTACGGCCGGCGGGAGAATGGCGCTAACTCTCGTCTATGAAGGGTCCTCAATTCACAATTGTGCTTCTGGCTGATCGCCGCCATAGCCAGACGGCAAAAGCCCTGAAGGGTCTCGGCTTTCGGGTGATGACAACCTTTACCCCGGACCACGCCGTTGCCATCTGCGTCAACAACCCTGTGGATGCCGTCATTCTGGACCAGGAGCACTTCATCTTGACGGAAGGTTGGTCAGTGGCGCAATCGCTCAAATTGATCCGGAATAACTTGTGCGTTGTTCTTGTAGTTCGCGGCAAGATTGTAGGCTCTGACTTGCCTGCCGGAGTGGACGCAGTGGTTCCAGACCACGATGCGCTAGCGCTTACGGCAACGCTGAAGCATTTGCTGAAAGGGTTCTAGTATCCAGGTTGGTATCAGGCCGCGACTGCCCACGCTCTCAGCAGTTCATCGCGAAAACTCCCTGGCCCCACAGCACGCGGTCGATTCGACGCATCCTCGTCCCTGCTCAGGAAAAATTTTGCAGCTTATTAAACATTGAATCGATTGGCTAAGCCGTTTGCCAAGCCAGAAAAGCTCTTGTAACGTGAAATGTATGCAAAGCGATTGCCACCGCTGCGGACATCCCATTGAAGGGCAGCTCGCCTTTTGTCCGGCCTGCGGTGCGCCGCAGATAAGGGTGTCCAGACCAGCTGAAGCTTCTCAACTGGAGACGAACGCCCCTGACTCAAGCCTTCCTCCGCCCCCTTTTCCGGATTCGCCTTTGCCTGCTGAGCTTTCCGCTAGTGTAGGAATCGACTGGAAATACTTTCTTCGTACAGCCATTCCTCTGGCCGCACTCACTGATGTTCTTACCATGACGCTGCACCCTCTGGCCCTGTTTGTATTTCTGCCCGCCAACCTAGTCTGGGCGATTTCACGTTACAGGCGTCACCGCCCAGTTGTTATCGGCAGCGGACAAGGGGCGCAAATGGGCGCAATAATGGGTCTGCTGACCTTTGCCTTCTTCCTGGCTTTCTTCCTTATCACCATCTCGGTCCAGCATGCCCAATACCGCGACATCATGATTACGCAGATCCATCAGATTTCCGCCCAGAATCCCGATCCGCAGGCGCAACAGATGCTGCAATGGTTTGCAACTCCCGATGGGTTAATCACATTCACGGCCATCGCCCTGGTCACGATTCTTCTCATTTGCGTGGCTGTGGGCAGCGGCAGTGGGGCCGCGGCCATTGCCCTGGGAAAAAATCGGCGACGCCCTTAGAAACGGATAGTTCGGCACAAGCCGGAAGATTTGGCGCATCGCGTCCGCTTCCGATATCATGCGGTGACTATGAATCCTGCCTCAACTCGACTTCCCAACCTGCACGTGAAAGGGCGTCTGATGTCCGGCTCTGAAATTGAGCGGACGCTCGTTCGCCTGGCGCACCAGATCGTCGAAAAAAACAATGGCGTGGAAAATCTGGTGCTAGTTGGCATAAAGCGCCGTGGCGTCCCGCTGGCCAGCCGATTGGCAGGCTTGATTCAGCAGATTGAAAAAACTCCGGTTCCAGTCGGAACCCTGGATATCACCCTGTATCGGGACGATCTTTCCACCGTCGGCGCCAGTCCGGTAATCCAAAAAACCACCCCGCTGGGCACTGACATCGTCGACAAAAATGTGATCCTGCTGGATGACGTGCTTTATACCGGCCGCACGGTCCGTGCCGCCATGGACGCGCTTTTTGATCATGGACGGCCTCGCCGCGTGCAACTCTGCGTGCTGATTGATCGCGGGCACCGCGAATTACCGATTGAAGCTGCTTTCGTGGGCCGCACCGTGCAGACCAGTGATTCTGAAATCATTGAAGTCAAGCTGAATGAAATCGATCAGGAAGAGCAGGTCCTGCTGGTGGAACGCGTTTCTTAACCATGCCGCGCACACGCTCGTTACTCGAACTCGAGCACGTTTCGGCGGATGAAATTACTTCCTTTCTCAAGCTGGCGCGGCGCATGCAATCCGGCCCGCCTCGGCCGCTGCTCCGGGGAAAACGCATTGCTCTTCTTTTCTATGAGCCCTCCACTCGCACTCGCGTTTCATTTGAGTTCGCCGCCAAACTGCTCGGCACCCACACTTCCATCATCAATGCGACCGCTTCCAGCATTGAAAAAGGCGAGTCGCTGGTTGACACCGGAAAAACTCTCCAGGCCCTCGGCTCGGATTGCATTATCGTGCGCCATCCTTCGTCGGGCGCGCCGCATGTGCTGGCGCGCAACCTGAAAATACCCATCATCAATGCCGGCGACGGGATGCATGAACACCCTTCCCAGGCCCTGCTCGATGCCTACACGATTCTGCGCCAGAAGCGCTCATTGAAAGGTCTCCGCATCACCATGGTGGGGGATATCCAGCACAGCCGCGTAGTGCGGTCTAACGTTCACCTGCTCTCAAAGTTTGGCGCGCAAATCGTCCTCTGCGGCCCGCCGGAATTGCTGCCCGACTACGCCGCTTC
>DASXJO010000819.1:0-6598 GCA_036497385.1 Candidatus Angelobacter sp.
TATAGGTTCCGTTGAAGTTAGAGCCGAAAAGTCCAGACTGAAGATCGCCCTGCACGACTGTTTTTCCTGTGGTACCAGGCTGAGCGTTATCGAAGATTAAAGTACTTCCAGTGCCAATGATGACAGATGCTGGGTCCACAATAGCGCTGGAGAAACATGTTCCGCCTGTGATGGTGGCCGAACCTGTAGCCGAGAAAAACCCGTTCGCGTCCGGCCCTGTTTGAGTCAGCGTCATATTAGTAACCTGGGAGACAACACCTCCGCTGGAATTAAAATGTCCCATCCAGAACCCGCCAATACTCACCAACTCGCCGACAACATTCCCCTGGTCGAGCGCTGCACATCCGGCGCCCGCAAGCGAATAAGTACCCGAAATGAAGCCGAAGTGGCCGAACGGATGTATGGTGTTCAGCGTTAAAGTCTGGCCGCCGGGCAATGAAAGCACAAGGTCGACGCTAAAGTTTCCCGTGTTGTCTATTCCAAGTTTGCCGCTGACAGGAATATCAGTGTTAAAAGAAAAACAAGATAATCCACTGGCGTGCATAACCCCGGAGAGATTGTTCCCCGACTGCAACAGGCTTCCCTGGAGAGTGAAGTTTGTCCCGGGATTCACGGCTGAGGCCTCATTGATCTCATACAAACCGGATTCGAAAGTAATAGGCGTTGGAGTTGGCCCCGGCATAACGCTGCTGCCGCCGCCGCATCCTGACAGAACGAGACAAATCATCCCAGTAAACACTAATACCAGACCAGAACGCCTCATAATTAGGCTCCTTGATGGCTCCTTCTCAGGTTGGACAGTAAAGGAAGTTCTACGATCAGGATATATATCTTACTGCCAGACTATAAAGATTGGAAGATAGCTAAGCATAGGTTGAATTGAAAAATGGCTGGTTTACCTGAACAGCCGTGTTGTCGGACATTCTAGTTCAGCAGTTTAGTCTTCAGCCTTTTGTTCTGTCAGGTTCTCCAACTGCCGCCGCCAGTCCAGCTCTTCAACGAATGCGGCGGACTGACGCCAGCCGGCTTTTACTTTAACGAAAAGCTCCAGGTACACCTTTTTGCCGAAGCGCTTTTCCAGTTCCATGCGCGCGGAGGTCCCCATTTGCTTGAGCTTCTGGCCGCCTTTGCCGATGAGGATGGCCTTTTGGCTATCGCGCTCACAAAAGATGGCGGCGGCAATGCGCAGCAGCCTGGGCTTATCTTCAAAACGTTCAACGATAACTGCCGTAGCGTAAGGAACTTCTTTGCCGGTCTGGAGCAGGACTTTTTCGCGAATAATCTCTGACGCAAGAAAGCGCTCCGGCTGGTCAGTAAGCTGGTCTTCAGGAAAATACGGCGGGCTTTGGGGCAGTGCACGGATAACTTTATCGAGCAGCACTTCCAGCCCTTCACCTTTTAACGCCGAGATGGGGATGACCTCTTGAAATGCATGCAGTTTGCTGTAACGCTCGATAACCGGCAGCAGGCGTTCTTTGTGCAGTCGATCAACTTTATTCAACAGTAGAAAGACCGGCGCGCCAGAATGCTTGACGAGTTCAAGAACTTGCTCATCGGCTGGACCAAAGCGATCAGTGGCGTCAACCAGCAGCAAGACGAGGTCGCGCGACTCAAGCGCGGCGTGAATTTCCTGCATCATTTTGCGGTTGAGGCGACTATCCGGCTTGTGCACGCCCGGCGTGTCGATAAAAACGATCTGGCCTCCAAGGCGTTTACCTTTTGCCTTGACGTTGAGAATGCCCTGGATATTCATGCGCGTGGTCTGCGGCTTTTCCGTGACGATGGCGATTTTTTCGCCGACCAGCGCGTTGAGCAGCGTGCTTTTACCGGCGTTGGGCCGGCCGATAATCGATACGAAGCCTGAATGTTTCTGCGCCATTATGCCTCTGCCTGCCGCGGTGAAGAATCAGCCTGTTCCGGCTGCGACCGGGAAACCCTGACCTTCTCTATTTTGCGATCTGTGGACTCAAGGATTTCAAAACGGAGACCTTCATCCTCGACGACCTCGCCGGGTTGAGGGATGCGCCCGGCGATGGTGCTGACTAAGCCGCCGACGGTGGTGGTGTCCCGCTGGTCAAGGCGCATATCAAAAAGGTCTTGCAGGCGGCCAACATCAACCGTGCCCTGCATAACGTACGCTTGATCACCTTCACGAACAATGTCATGAGAGAGCTCATGCTCGTCGCGAATTTCGCCCACAATTTCTTCCACCAGGTCTTCCAGCGTGACCAGGCCGGCGACGGAGCCATATTCATCAATCACAATGGCCATGTGGATGTTGTCTTTCTGCATCTCGCGCAGAAGCTGTGAGGTCATTTTGGTCTCAGGAACAAAGAGCACGGGCCGCACGAGCTTGGCGACCGTGGTGGTGCGGGCATCGGCTTCAGGAAGCTGAATGAGATCATGCGCCAGCACCATGCCTTCAATTTGATCGATGCTGCTGGAGTACAGGGGTACGCGGGAATGCGGCTTTTCACGCAACAGAGAAGTGAATCGCTCAATAGTAGTGGTGGAGGGCACGGCGAAAATATTAGGGCGCGGCGTCATGACGTCACGCACAGTCTTATCGCCAAACTCCACCACAGACTGAATGAGCTGGCGGTCACTCTCCTCCAGAATGCCTTCTTCTTCCGCGGCTTCAATGAGCGCGTCCACGGCTTCTGAAGGATGCTCATGCTCTTCCGGCTCATGCGGCTCAGCCAGTGCGGCAACAGACAGCCCGAAGCCAAGAACGATAGTGATGGGCAACATGAGATAGATGAGGACCTGCAAAAGTGGAATGAATTTCACCAGCCACGCGCCGCGCGTCCGCGTGAAGAGCATGTAAGGCAACAGGCGGTTGCAAACAATAATGACCAGAATAATGCCGATAATGGCTTGAACAGTTTCCGGCCAGGTCCAATGCGCGTCTCGAAAAACAAGATAGCCGATGATGAAGGCGACGGAAGCCGTGCTGAGCTGCGTGAGGACAGAAAAGGTCAGGGCCGCGCGCTGGCTTGAGCGAAGCAACCGAGGCTCAACCAGATTTTCAAAGGCCTCAATGTTTTCCTGAAATTCACGGCTCAGAAATTTGCCGCTCTCAGTGTAAAGCCGCTCCACATATGAGACGAGCACAAGAAGCGCGCAGAGCAGGAGAACGACCGTGTATAGCGCAAACAGGGTCATGATGCGCTCCTGCGAGCGGAGATAGTTACATGTTTGGCGGCTGCGGGTTTGCGGCGACTGCCGGCTGATTTTGCCATGGTGACAGTTGGCGCTTTAGGCGATTCGCCACTAGCATGTGTACGGTCGATCAGTGAGGCAGGCAGCTTGAGTTCAGACCGCAGACGCGCTTCGGCGCGGGCCATGCGTCCATTATCCGACTCATGGTCATAGCCGGCGAGGTGCAGCATGCCGTGCAGCACCAGGATTTTTAGCTCGGTAGCCAGGCTGTGGCCGAAGCGCTGAGCGTTCTCACGGGCGATTTGGGCAGAGATGGCGATGTCGCCGCCGGAGGGTCGAGGGAAAGAGAGCACGTCGGTTGGCTTGTTCTTGCGGCGGAAGCGGCGGTTGAGGTCGTGCAGGCGCTTGTTTGTGGCGATCAGGATATCGACTTCGCCCTGGACTTCGGCAAGTTTTTGCGCACGCAGGGCAAAGCGCTGAAGCTGCGCCGCGCTTACGCTTCGGGGGGACGCGCCGGAGATAGGTGATTCGAAAATTACCATCGTCAAACTTTTAACGCCAAGTTGCAAAGCGGGACCCGTTCTGGTCAAAACAAAGCGGGAGGGCTTTGCCGCCCTCCCGCCAATATTCTACTAAATTGCTATTGTTGCAGAGGGGGCTCGTTGGGCTCCTGCTGCGGCTGCACCTCGCGCGGCAGTTCCAGCGACATTTGCTGGCTGCGCGACCGTTCGTCGTAAGCGCGGACGATGCGCTGGACGAGATGATGGCGGACGACGTCTTCTTCAGTGAAATAGTTGAAGAAAATGCCTTCCACCGGCTTGAGCACATCCGCTGCCTCAAGCAGGCCGCTGCGCTTGGCGTTCGGCAGGTCTATCTGCGTGACGTCACCGGTGATGACTGCCTTGGAGTTGAACCCCATGCGCGTCACAAACATCTTCATTTGTTCAGGAGTCGTGTTCTGGGCTTCATCCAGGATAATAAAGGAATCATTCAGCGTGCGGCCGCGCATAAAGGCGATCGGCGCAATCTCAATGACGTTCTTTTCCAGGAAGCGATCTACGCGCTCGGGCTCCATCAGGTCATAGAGTGCGTCATATAGCGGACGCAAATAGGGATCAACTTTCTCCTGCAGCGTTCCGGGCAGAAAGCCCAGACGTTCGCCTGCTTCCACCGCAGGACGCGCCAGAATAATCCTATTCACCTTCTTCGCGTTCAGCGCCGACACAGCCATCGCCACGGCCAGGTAGGTCTTGCCCGTCCCAGCCGGCCCGATGCCAAACACCATGTCATATTTCTCAATCGCATCAATATAGCGGCGCTGGTTCATGCTCTTGGGCTGTACCTGCCGCTTCCCAAATGACCGTTGCTTTCCCGCCTCAGCCATACCGCGCAGCGTAGCCGTTTGGTCGGCCACCACTACGCGCAACATCGAGCTCAGATCAGCGTCAGTAAATTCCTGGCCAGTGCTGCCAAGGTGATCAAAGTCAGTAAAGATCTGCTCAGCGCGGGCCACGTCCCGGGCGGCGCCTTCCAGTTGTACGGAATCCGATTTCAGGTCAATGTTTACGTTCAGGCCGCTCTCCATTACCTGGAGATTCTCATCGCGGATACCAAACAGCTTCTGGATATTAGGGACGATTTCTATATTTTTCTTCATTCAGTTTTTTGGGATTGCCCTCTCATGGCGCACTTGTCGCCAGACTCCGTGCTCGCGCACAGAGAACATAAGATTGTTTTGTGCATGGAAACGCAGGATTGTTGGCCCACCGGAACGCGGAGGTATTACCATTGGCCTGAGAGTACCGCCGTTATTTCCCCAAGTCAACAAAGTTCCTGCAGCTTTAATCCACAGCTAGATTAGATGCTCGACAGCGGCTTTCGGCGGCAGTATTAAGCATCCACCGCCTCCAGGCTGTTTTCCATTTCGGATCTCCTAGGCCTCGATTCCCGTTCTGCGGAGTTCGGTACAATGGCATTGGTCGGTTGTGCCATTTATACGCTTTCGCCACAGGCAAATGGCACGATATGGGTGCTGGGTACAACCAACGGATGCCCAGTGCAAACCTTGGACCCGCCGCAGTCATCCGGTTTTCCTACATGGAGGTAGTAGACTCTGAATCTTCCATTCGAGCGAAAAGCAATAAAACGGATCATCATCTTTGCAACACTCGCCATAGTTGGACGTTGCTGTGTTGCGCAGGCATCGCAATCACAGCAATCGTCGGCCTCTCCGCGGTCCGCCTTCTCAATTGCTACATCACCTCCTGCCAGCCCGATTTCGGCGGCATCACCAATCGAGATTAAAATCACCGTGCAAAATATCAGCGGGAAAGATATTGCGTGGGAGGCTGAGTTCGGCGACACGGCATATAAGGCTTTCCATTTCTCGTTGACAAAAGGTGGTCACGAAGTCGAGACAACTTTCTTCCATCGAAAGATTACAGGCAAGAATCGATCCGGGGATCCCCCCGAAGTGTCCGGTGGGAGTTCAATTCTTGCTACCTTTGCAGCTGGAAGATCAGTCGTTCAGACAATAGACCTCAAACGTCTGTACCAGATTACGGAGCCCGGCTTGTACACGCTGGAGGTCAGTCGCTTCGACGCAGAGAGTGCTACGATGGTTCGTTCTAAAACCCTGATTCTGAAGATTGTGCCGTGATGTCCGCAGAGACTGACCCTGACGTCACTGATCTGGGTTTAGTTATGATTTCAGTTCCTGGCAAATACACCGTTTAACTCGAAGGAAGGCGCATGGGGTTGGTCGCTGCTCATTCTAGCGCCTTCACTCGCGCCTCTTACGCAAGATCGCGTTGCTTGCAAGGCCGTTGACTATACCGGCCTCCAGTCGTCAACCAGCACAGGATCACGGCAGCAATCCCACAAACACCGCCCTTTTGGAGTTCAGCATCGCCGGTCATTGTAGCTCCTGCTTTCCTTCCTGATCTGCGCCCATCTGCGTAATCTGCGGCTAAATCCGGGTTTGTTGCGTAATCCGCGGCAAGCTCCCACCCACTCCCGCCATTGACCCAGGCCCCTAAACCCAAGTAAAATAGCATCTTCGGGTTGACCCTCCGAAAAAACTCTTTTGATAGGAACCATACAGTCACAATGGCAAATCATTTTTCTGCGGTGAAGCGCGCGCGCCAAACCACCAAACGCACGGAAGACAACCGTTCCAACACGTCCCGTCTGCGCACCGCGCTGCGCAAGCTGCGTGAGAGCATGGCCACCGGCGACTCCAAGGCCGCCAATGAAGCGTTCGGCAACACCGTTTCCATGATCGATAAAGCCGTAAAAAAGGGCGTCATCCACAAGAACACCGGCTCGCGGTATAAATCCCGCCTCAGCGCCCGCGTGGCCGCGGTAAAGAAGTAAATCGAGCCGCCAGAACTAGATCATCAAGGAAGATTCTGCGAGAGCCTGCCTGGACCGGCGG
>DASXJO010000820.1:0-10428 GCA_036497385.1 Candidatus Angelobacter sp.
TTTCGCAACAAGGGACTGGCCGTGATGACCAGCCGCAGTTTTGATGGCGAATACATTGCGCGCATTATTCAGAAGCTAGGGTTCAGAGCGGTGCGCGGATCAAGTTCACGCGGCGCCGTGGGAGCGCTGATCGGCATGCGCCAGCAATTGGAGCAGGGGCACGGCGTGGTGTTCACCATAGACGGCCCAAGAGGCCCTCGTTATGTGGCCAAGCCCGGGCCGGTCCTCCTGGCCAAAAAGACCGGCATCCCCATCAGCTGTTTTTATGTCGCGGTGAAGCGGGCATGGACCTTGAATTCCTGGGACCAGATGATCATTCCCAAACCATTTTCAGAGGCAGTGATCTACGGCAGCGGCCCCATGTACGTGCCGGCCAATGCCACCGACGAGCAGATGAAGGGTTTCCATCAGCAAATGCAGGAGACGCTGGAGCGGTGCAGGCTGTGGGCAGAGAAGCAGTTGGCGGATGGCACTTGAGCTGTGCAAGGAAGACTACTGCAAGAGCCTGGGATCCAGAACTTGCCTGGAGACAGAAGCAACATGAATTTTCGCAGCCTCTGGATGCAGTGGATTCAGGAGAAAGTTGCTGGTCCTGGGAACAAGCGCTGAAGGAACCTGCAGAAGCGCAGCGGAATTTTGGTGCAGCCATTGATCGCCGAGAGCTCGCGTTACTGCTTCTTTTCTTGGCCAGCCTTTCGGCAACTTCGCAAAGTCCTCTAACTTTTCGATGCCGACATCGTCCGGCGCCTGAATTTCAAGAAGCTTGTAAAAACGAGGCAAGTGGCCCTCTTCAATTTCCAGATGGACCAGAACTTCCAGCAGCGCGGATGCTGGCGTCGATGAGAGGTACACGATCCGGCGGCCTCGGGTATGCCATCGCGCTGACGCCTTAAGCCCGCCTACGCCAATAAGGTCTGTATGGTTGCTGATCCGCCACAAGATCACTTTTATGCGGCCATGCCTTCGTCAATCTGATACAAGGCTTCCTCCACTAAGCGGCTCCCTGTTTCGGTTGCCATCATGTCAACAGGCGTACGGCCATGGAAACGCTTTTTGGGCGAGCGGAGCCACAGCATTCCTTCTTTGGAGTCCCCGAAAACCTTTTCGGCGAGAGCCGCTACTCGGGCTAAGCGGACAGCGCGGTCGGATTCCTCACGGCTCAGGTTTTCTTTGCGGGCGCGACGATGCTGAAGCGTGCGCCGGGGCACGATCACGGAATAAATTTCTTTCTCCAGAATCCCATGTCCCATCAGGGCTGAGATTGCGGCCACTGGAAGACGCTCTTCTACGAGTGCCACCAGATCGGCATCGGATCTTAACGGGCTGCGGATGCCAAGCTTCTTGCGCATGCGATGAAGTACCTCGCGGTCTTCTAGCGCGCGCGGAATTTCCGCAGGGCCAGAACCATATTCGTGTTTCGCTTTGCCTAATTCCATGTGGCTCCCAGTACGCAGTTGCATTTGCCATAAATAGGATGGCATTTTGCGCGCAAAAAGTCACTCTAAAAGTGAACTGTGGGACGTACCTAGAAGATGAATGACGTAAGTCTAGGCATTCAAAGAGGGGTAGGGTTCCCTCTCTTTGCTCGGGATTAAACCTTCATTCCCCCATCCAGTCGCCCACCGCCCGCAAGGAAACCACGTGATCGCACACGATCTTGACGGCACCCATGATCGGCACGGCCAGAATCAATCCCATTGCCCCCCAGATAAAGCCCCAGAGCAGCAATGAAAGCGTGACCACCAGCGGATTCAATTGCAATCGCTTACCCAGCACTTTGGGATAAAGGACATTCATGGCAAGCAGGTGTAGTGCGAGGACCGTGACCGCCACCAGGAGCAGGCGCGTGTCATTCATCGTGCCAAGACCGGCGGCAATGGGTGGAAGCATGGCAACGGCGACCCCCAAATAAGGAATGAGGCTGAGAAAGCCGCTGATGAAGCCAATGAAATAAAAATAAGGCACGCCAAGAAAGCCAAAGATCACCACGCTGCAAATGCCTATGAAAAGCCCAATAACAAAGTTTCCCGCAATGAAACTCTTCATCATGGCGGAAATGTGCCCCAACGTAACGTAGGCGGTGCTGCGGTTTTCAGGACGGAACAGCTGCACGGACTGGGTGCGCGCGTGCTCCTGCCAACTCAGCATGAAATACGTGAGAAAAGGAATGAAACAGAGCGTGAGCACCACTTCAGTGACCTCGCCAACTTTATCTGAGACCATGCCCTGCCCGCCCTGGTTCTCGACTTTTACCGGCATTGGCTTCTTGGCATTTTTATCTTCGGGAAAGACCTGCTGCGTGGTCTTCTCCAGTTCGCTGGTTTGCTGGCGGAAGTGGGCCAGATGGCTGCGAATCCGGTCAGAATATTTCGGCAGTTCGTGAACAAAGCTCATGGCCTTGCCATAGAGGAAGTAACTTCCCGCGTACATGAGAGCAAGCATGAGCAGGACGGCGAGGGATGCCCCCGCTGACCGTGGCAAACGGACCTTTTCCAGCAGGTTCACCACGGGCTCCAACACGAAAGCCAGCAGAATCGATACGAGCAGCGTTATCAGGATCAGTTTGGCTACATAGCAGATGGCGAGAATCACCGCAGCCGCGATAATCACCTGCGCCACCGCACCGGCATGAACGGCGGTATTGAGCTGGCGCTGTTTTTTTTCCTCCAGCTCTCTTTCGGCGAGTTGGCTGTCCGGGGCTTCCTCCGGCATGAGTTGCTCAGGGCCGGGAGGGATAATGCGGTTCGACGCCATATATTGGTGAGATGCGGAAACTCGTATAATCGCCGCGTGGGAGCCACCGGACGTATTCTGGCGATCGATTACGGCAGCCGCCGCATTGGGCTTGCGGTTACCGATCCGTTGGGCATCACAGCCCAGGGGATTGAAACGCTGGAGCGCAAGAACAATCGGGCCGACTTCGGCAGGCTGGAGCGGACCATCCGCCAATATGAAATAAAAGAAATCGTGCTAGGAAACCCTTTGCGCATGAGCGGACAGGAAGGCACGCAATCGCAGAAGGTGGCTGAGTTTGCGGAAGAGCTTCGCAAACGTTTTCAACTGCCCGTTCATCTCTGGGATGAGAGACTCACGTCAGCCGAAGCCAACCGTCTGCTGCGTGAAAATGAGGTAAGCCTTAAAAAGCGGACCCAGGCCGTGGACCGAATGGCTGCGATGTTGATCCTGCAAAGCTTCATGCAGTCGAGAAGTCTTAGCTGATTCTTTAAGCCTGGGACGGGCACGGTCGACGTTTTGTTTGTAACGCTTCTCCCTTTGCACGCACTACCTACCAAGTCCGGTTATTGGGCCGATGATCATCCTCCTAGCGGCCGAAGCCACTGGCAAACCACTTAATTCAACTTAAGGAGAAATCAAGCATGTCCTACACATGGCAGCGACTACAGTTCGGGAGTAACAATCTGAAAGTTCCATGTCATGGAACAGACCCGATCTTTTCCAATGAGCCTAGCGCTCCAATCGAGAAAAAGCTGGTCGATTGCGACAATCCCGCGGGAATCTGGGACCTGGTGTTCAGCTTCGAATCCGGCGGGCTTTATCTCCCCAATGACGCTCTGCCGGGCAATAACGGCGCAACCATTGAATCCTGGTATGTAAAAGAAGGCGGCAATGGCGGCCATCACTCCTTGAGCTTCCTGCCGTTCGTGATGGATCAAAACGGCGCAGGCGGATTCGGCCAGGCCACCCACTATGTCGATTTCAGCGACCCGACAACCAGCGATAGTTCAATCGACACGGATACGATCCCGGATGCCAAAGTAACGGCAACAGTCCATTCAGACCTGCCCGAGTATTCGAAGTTTTCGATTTCGACGCACGCTACCAATCAATCGATCATCATTCAAACTACGACGACGCAGGCGCAGTTCGAGAAGATCTTCGTCTATTACGGCAGTAGCGTTCCGATCGGCAACATGCTGACAGTTGCTAAGGGGCAAAGCTGCGCAGCGCTGGCTGTATTCAAAAAGATCACGACCAGCGGTTCAGTGGAAATTGGCACAATTCAATATCCAACCATATCTAAACAGGAATGGCCGATACTCGTGTCTGAAATCGTCCAGCAGGTGCTAACGAAAGGCAGCGGAGAAATCTACGAGTTCCTGAGCCCGCGTCTGATCGCATCTCTGGGTCCGGAAGCGGCGAAAACCGCAGTTGCTGATATCAGCAGGAGAATTGAAAAGCTCGGCCAGATCAAATCGGTCGTTTCTGGTCTGGCGGGACAAGCCAGGGAGCAAGCCGCTGGGAGGTAAGCGGCTAATTATTTTGACCAAGCCCCTCTGGACCGATTCCTGGGGCTGATCGTCAATTCGCGTGGATCGCTTCGGGTGATGGGATGGGAGGAAGGAATCACCCATCCTCACCCCATGCTGCCCCACGTGAGATCATAAGATACTTCGACTCCGCTTTGCGCTGCGCTCCAAACTGCCCAATTCCTTTGCGGTGAATCCTTCGTAACAAAGAGCGGAGGAGCGTTCTGCGCTCTTGAGGATTGCCCCGGCTTAGTGGGTGGGGTTCAAAGTCGTTACAACTTCCCGGCAAAGAATCTCTTCCAAATTCTTAATCGAACGCCGGCAGTGCATTGTCCATTCGTGACGCTTCCGGGAGCGGAAGACAGATGCGAGAAGTGAATTCGCCCTTAGAATATAAGAGACAGAAAAATCCAATCGATGTTGAAGTTTCTCTTTAGGACGATCGTGGTGTTGCTGGTGCTGGCGGGTATGCTGCTGGCTTATGGCCTGCTTCTGCCTGCCGGGCCGACGCAGCAAAAGCTGGTACAACTTAAGCCCGGTTCTTCTGCGCACCACATTGCTATCGCGCTGGCCAATGCGGGAATCATCCGCAGCCAGTATGCCTTTCTAGCCTGGCATTATCTTCATTGGCGCAAACCGCTGAAGGCCGGCGAGTACGCGTTTGATCATCGCGCCACCGCACGCGAAGTTTATGATCGCATTGCCCACGGCGATATTTATTTTCAAACGCTGGTTGTGCCGGAAGGGTACAACATGTTTGACATCGCCGCGGCGATTGAAGAAGCGCAACTGGGCAAGCGCGAAGATTTCCTGAAGGTCGCGCGCAGCGACACGGCACTGATTAAAGACCTTGATCCGCAGGCCCCGAGTCTGGAAGGTTACCTTTTTCCCGACACATATCACTTCACGCGGACCCAGTCTCTGCACGACATGGCAGCGGCCATGGTGCGGCGTTTCCGTCAGGCAGCGAAAGATATTGGCTTGAACCAGAATTTCCATTCCGTGGTGACGATGGCGAGCATCGTGGAAAAAGAGACTGGCGCGCCGGAAGAACGGCCAGAAGTAGCCAGCGTGTTTTACAACCGGCTGGACAAGCACATGGTGCTGGCCACAGACCCGTCAGTGATCTATGCGGCGCTGCTGAATAACCGTTACAACGGCGTGATCCATCAGTCCGACCTGCATTTTGAATCGCCTTATAACACTTACCGGACTGCCGGACTGCCGCCGGGTCCGATTTCTAATCCTGGAAGGGCTTCATTACAGGCGGCCATGCATCCGGCCAAGACGGATTACCTGTTTTTCGTCAGCGACAATCAGGGCCACCATCGCTTTGCCCGCACCGATTCGGAGCATATCGCCAACGTGCAGGCGTACCGGCGCGCGGTGGCGCAGGCAGTAAATCGGTAACCGCGCGTAAAATGACGCAAAATGTCATTGTTTGCCGTAGCTTGCCGGAATTACACAAGCTGCGTCGTCCGCTATACTAAGTGCATCCAATGAACGAAGTAAGAACTGGACGGATGCACTCTCATTTGCGCAAAATTACTCTCATATTCTTAATTGTTTTTTTATCGGTTGCTGGTTGCGGGTTCCGCTCGTCACATCCGGTAAAAATGCGCACCAGCACGGCTACGCTCAAAAATGCGACGCTGGAACAGCTGGTGGAAAGCATTAACACGAACGCAGAAAAGCTGAAGACCCTGAAAGCAACGGTCGACATTGACAGCTCGGTGTTCGAGGAGAAGAAGGACCGGGTCAAGGACAATCCGCAGGTAGCCGGCTTGATTCTGGTACGCAAGCCTGAACTGTTGCGCATGCGCATTTATGTTCCGGTGATTCACAACATAATGGCGGATATGGTCAGCAATGGCACGAACTTTGAGCTAGCCTCGCCGATCAAAAGCAAATTTTACGTGGGCTCAAACCAGCAGCCGGCGAAACCTTCACCGCAGCCGCTGGAGAATCTTCGTCCGCAGCATATCTCTGACGCGCTGCTGCTGAAGCCGATTGAAGAAGGCAAAGAAATCGCCGTGCTGGAAAACACAACCGAGGTAGTAAAGGACCCTAAAAACCATAAGGACGTGCAGCAGCTGGCGTACACCGTACTGGCCATCGATAAAGACAACACAGGTTATTACCTGTCGCGCAAGATCGTATTCAGCCGGACCGATCTTCTCCCCCATGAGCAATCTATTTATGACCGGCAAGGCAGACTGGCGACATTTGTCCGTTATGAGAATTTCACTGATTACTCAGGACTGATGTTGCCGGCGATTGTAGCCATTCAGCGCCCCATCGAGGGTTACGGCATTACAATTTCCATGGTCAAGGTTGACGTAAATGTTCCGCTCACAGATGACCAGTTTGTATTGACGCAGCCACCGGGCTCGCAATTGATTAACCTGGACACAAAGTCCTCGGCCTCAACCATTCCCGAAGGAGAGAATAAAAAGCCGCCGCAATAACCGGGAGTCTACGAAGGAAAGAACGGTGAGCCGTTCTGTCTGCTCATAAATTTTATGAATAAAATGATTGTGGCCAACCTGGTCCACCGCCCTATCCGGTCCATTATTTCCATTTTTGCCGTGGCTGTGGAAGTCACGCTGATCCTGATGATTGTGGGACTAGCGCTGGGCATTCTGGATGACAACAAATCACGCCAGGTAGGAATTGGCGCGGACCTTACGGTACGTCCTCCAGGCTCATCGAACCTGGCTGCGTTCGGAGGCGCTCCCGTGCCGATGCGTGTGGCTGATATTCTGCGCAAGCAGCCGCACGTGGTCGCGGTGACGCCGGTGATGCTGCAGGTGGTTTCGACCACTAACATTGAGATCATCTATGGAATCGATCTGGAATCGTTTCAGGCTTTGGGCGGTTCCTTTCGATATTTGCAAGGCGGCCCATTCACCGGTCCCGACGACATGATTGTGGACGACTTATTTGCCGCAAGCAACAAAGTGCATGTGGGCGATACGGTGAACGTGCTGAATCATAACTTTAAAGTCTGCGGCATAGTGCCGCACGGACGCGGCGCGCGCCGGTTTATTCCCATTGCCACAATGCAGGACCTGACTGGCGCGCAGAACAAAGCTTCAATGTTTTATGTGAAACTGGACGATCCGATCAATGCCGATGCAGTGGTTGAGCAGCTCAAGAAAATTCCCGGAATGGAGAGCTACAACATTCTTTCCACCAGCCAATGGCTGGCCGCGACCTCGGCGGACAAGATTCCCGGGCTGAACCTGTTCATCAAAATCGTAATTGGGATAGCCGTGATCATCGGCTTTATCGTGATTTTCCAGTCGATGTACACGGCAGTGATGGAACGCACGCGGGAGATCGGCATATTGAAATCTCTGGGGGCATCCAAGTCATACGTGGTGCGGGTGATCCTGCGGGAGACGTTGCTGCTGGCGGTGTCTGGAATCCTTGTGGGTTATCTGATCAGCACCATTGGCCAGGTTAGCCTGGTGCACCAGTTCCCAACGTTGCGCGTGGAGCCGATTACCCTGAAGTGGGCGATTTACGCGGCACTGATCGCGATTGGCGGGGCCATGCTGGGGGCTATTTATCCGGCGTTCAAGGCAGCGCAAAAAGATCCGATCGACGCGCTGGCGTACGAATAGCACTCAGCATCAGTAGTCAGCAATCAGCCAAACAGATTTACCGCAAAGGGCGCGAAGGTCGCAAAGGAATCAGGGATGATTTGATCTTTACTTTTGTGTTGTCGTCCGCCAGGGTCAGGGCATGCAGCCATCCTTTGAGTTACCGGGAAAGCTGCGAAGATCGTAAAGGAAATTCGGCTGGCCTTACTCTGCTCACGATTAGTCTCTTCTCCTTTGCGTCCTCTGCGATCTTTGCGGTGAAAAACTTCTGGCTGAATGCTGATGGCTGAGTGCTGACGGCTAAGCCCCGGCCCATTACAATGGATATTTGCATTCATCTCTTGGAGGATTCATGGACCCGCTAGCAGGAATCGTCGGCGCGCGCCGGAATGAGGACATTGCGCTGGACTTGATGAAATTTATCGCTGCCACCACCAACTTTGGAAAGACCGTTGCTTCAGGGGCTGGGTTCCACGGTGGAGTGGAGAGCAAATCCGAGGACTATGCCAGCCATCTGCTGGAGCTATATACGCGCTGCCTGAATACGGTTAGCGGCAAGAAATAGCATAAGTTAGAGGATTCCGTCGCAAAAGTTAAGTTTGCGCTTGGGGCCAAATCCAAGGATAATCAGGGCAGCCGATATGCCCCGGCTGTCCCGTTTCCTCTGTGAACCTGCCGAATTACATAACGCTCTCGCGGATTGCCGCTATCCCACTGATCATATGGGTGCTTACCACGCCTTACTTCAGCGGGAAAAGCGCCAAGGAAGAAACACTCCGCGTGGTGCTGGCTTCCGGCATCTTTATACTGGCCAGTATTACTGACGGCCTGGATGGCTATCTCGCGCGCCGTCGCGGCCAGATCACAACCATGGGCATGCTGCTGGACCCGCTGGCGGACAAGCTAATGATCGCCGCCTGCTATATCACGCTGCTGCGCCTTAGCCCGGAGATAGTAAATATTTGGGTGGTAGTGCTGATCATAGGACGGGAATTTCTGATCAGCGGCCTGCGGTCCATTGCTGCCTCAGAGGGCTTTACTATTGAGGCAAGCGAACTGGGCAAGCTGAAGATGGTCGTGCAGATTGTCTCAGTGGTGGCCACCATCCTGGCCCTGCGCTGGGACACGTGGTATTTCAACCTGCGGGTTTTCTCTTTCGTTCTTGATGTGGACCTGGTCGCGCGCATGGCCATATGGTTCATGGTGGCTGTGTCTCTGATTTCGGCGGTAGATTACTTCTGGGGCTTCTGGAAGAAGATCGACAAACGGGTGGAGCGGCGCAGACGGCGTCCGTTTATCCTCAGCCGTCGTAAGAAAAAAGCATTGCAGGAAGCCGAAGCGAATAACCCTGCAAAAGCGCATTGAAGCGATCATCCAGACTTCCAGAGTAGAATAAATGCATGTCCACCGCGCCTTTTACGTCAGAAGCCAGCAGGGTATTCAAGGCCAGCCGCTGGACACGTGGCAATTTGCTCTTTCCTACCCGTATTGAAGTCAGTCCAGAACGCGTCTTGCGCATCAAGTCCCGGTTCTTTGGCAGTTCAGAGGAGAGTATTCCCATCACCAAGGTGGCTTCCGTTTTGATCAGCACGGGAATGCTCTGGTCAGATATCCGCATCGATTCCACCGGTGGCAGCAATCCAATCCTGAGCCACGGCCACAGCAAGGCAGACGCGGTGGCGATTCGCAATATCATCGAGCATTATCAGCAGGGGCTTCCGCAAAAATAGCCCCGGACGAGCGTTCTCTTGTCGGCCGTCGAAAAGACACCCTGATTATCGAATTATCCAAGGGGGACAATTCGGCCTTTTGGCCGTCTAAATCCGTGGAACCACAATGGCTTTCCAGCCGTATTACTGAGCAGCAATAGGAAATGATCAGGCAAAACCGCAGATGAGAATGGCGTTAGATACGATCGGGCAGGTGCTGAGCATCCTCTGGGTGCACAAGCTACGCTCATTTCTCACCATGTTTGGCATTGCCTGGGGTGTGGGATCGTTGTTGTTTCTGGTGGGGGTGGGTGAAGGGTTCCGCTCCGGACAGCGCAAGAACATGGCGACGATTGGCGAGGACGTAATCTTTGCCTGGGGCGGACAGATTCCGGTGGTGGCGGGCCAGACGCAAAACCAGCGCAGTTATTTCCTGACGTACAAGGACTATCTGGACATTAAGCATGAAGCCACGCTGGTGGGCGAAGTGGCGCCGGTGATAGGCCGCAGCGATATCCGGGCGGTGAGCGATTTTGCCACGGCCAGCGGATTCGTAAGTGGCAGCACGCCGAACTTCAATCACATCCGTTTTCTGCCGCAGGGTGAAGGGCGCTGGCTTAACCAGGCCGATGAAGAGCAGAAGCGCCAGGTCTGCGTGCTGGGTTTCCAGATGATGCGCAACCTGTTTCCGGGCAGGCCGGCCATTGGCAGCACCGTTCTGCTGAATGGGATCGGGTTTGAGGTGGTGGGCGTGCTTGCGAATATCGGGCGGCAGGAAAATAACCTGAATAACGTGCGCCTCTACATTCCTTTCAGCACCATGCACCAGTATTTCCCGATGAA
>DASXJO010000821.1:0-4073 GCA_036497385.1 Candidatus Angelobacter sp.
GTCACATAAATAGCGTTGAGATCGTTCTTCCGGATTACCCGATTCATGTGCGCATAAATAAAGTTAAGCCCGGGCGTCGTTCCAAAGTGTCCCAGCAGCCGAGGCTTGGTATGCTCCAGCTTTAAGGGCTCGCGCAGCAGCGCATTATCCCGAAGATAAATTTGCCCCACGGAAAGATAATTCGCTGCCCGCCAGTAGCGATTGATAGCGTCCAATTCTTCCTGGCTCAGCGGCCCTGCTTTGGCGACTACATCTTCATGGCTCAGTGTCTTGGGCATCGAATCGTTCCATCCATCGTAAAATCTTCTGCTTAAATTGTAGTCCTTTCGCGCAGCACGGGTTTCCGATCAACCGATCACGCGCGATCACCCGATCACCCGATCTTTCAGTCTTACGGCGCGCTATGCCCCGTACACTTCAACACGCCCAGAAATGCGCTCCACGGTCCCACCGCGTCACGATACTGGTAGGCCATTACGCGCGATAGCTGATGGAGATGTGTAAGATCGTGAACGGCCCACGTCGCCAGAAGTTCCGACAGGGTTACCGATCCCAGCGCCGGATGTCTTCCTCGCCGCGCCAGATCCGCCGATTGCAAATTCAACGCTTGCAACGCAGCCAGACTCTCGCTTCGCACTCGCGCGAAATCATCCAAAAGCTGCTCCAGAGACTTGCCTTCACTCTCTTTCATCTGCGCAAAGCGGTCAAATGGATCAAATGGTCGTGCTTCGCCATGCTCCAGGATAGTACGCACCCGCGGCATCCAGTCAGTGCGGTCCGCGAAAATAAGGTGGCCCACAATGTCGAATGCGCTCCAGCTATCTGCTCCCTCGTTTTGATGAGTCCAGAGTTCCGGCAGCCCGCGCAATAGCGCGTTCAGTGTTGCTGGAGTTCGTGTGAGAAGTGCGACTGCGTCAGCCATGCTGAATTTATTTGAGGTCGACATAAGCCAATAGATGCCCACTCCGCGTTCTTGGACTCAATAGCGCGGCCTCATCTCAACGTCCCGAATTTTGTACGGCTGCTGAAACAATCCAAGTGCCAAGCACTCGATGAAGCTGCTAAGAATAGGTGGGTAGACGAAGAGGGGCAGCTGTCATTGGGGAACTCCGTTCGGAAACAGTTTCTGCAAAAATTCTTTATCTGTCGCCATCGGCTTGAAGCGGTCAAAATCCACTTCTTCCTTCCATTGCTTGTCGAAATCTTGGGGATTGAGAGTCCTTGCCTTGGCAAACTCTTCCAATGATGCGGTCTTGTCGCCGGTAAAGTAGTCCATGAATGCCAGCGTCATGTGTCCGCCCGCGCGATTGGGTGAATATTGAACCGCTTTTTGCGACGCGGCACGCGCCTTCTGCATGTTGCCCGCATCCAGAGCCTTGAACGTCTGGTCGCCATAGTTATAGGCCAAATTCAAATCCAATAGTCGCCGCAGATCCGTGAATGGATCAGGATTATCGTCCACATTGATGTAAACGTAGCGATCATTATTGATGTTGCGCCCGCCCAGCTTCTTCACTACGAGCATTGAGGCCGATTGCCGCCCTCTCGCATCGCCGCCCGCCGCGTCACCGGCTTTGAGCGCGGCAAAAAGTTTTTCTGCCAGCTCGCCCTGTGTCCCATCAAATGCCTTGCCCATCGATTCCGGCACCTGCGCGCCTACCAGAATATTCCCTTGTGCGGACCACGTTTTGCCTTGCCGGTCACCTGCCCACTTCGGCGCATTCGGCCCGGTGTAAGCCGCTACATTTCCTTTCGCGTCCACAATCGCCACCTGCCGTCCATCTTTGCCTTCAAATTTGTCGTCGGCCAGAATCTTCTTCAGGACTTCCGGCGCAGTCATCCCCTGCCGCAACAGATCCAGTGCTTGCTGTCCATAGCCGACGTTGACATTAGCTTGCGTCGCCACTGCGCCCACATCCGCCATGGCCCACGGCACTACCGAACCAACGGAAAAATATCTGGAAGCTACAGCCACTCCCATTTCGCCGGTTTGCGGATCAATGGCAACAATGGAAAAGGTTGATACCGTCGGCAGCGTTTGCGCAATGGCAGCTCCGGTGGCCAAAAAAACTAAAATGGATAACAGAAAATATTTTTTCATTGACCTCTCCCCACTAAGTCTCTATGTGGCCAGACACTCTTTTGCGTCAGCCTCTAACTTTTCGTCTTGGTTCTTCTTCTTCTTCTTCTTCTTCTTCTTCTTCTTCTTCTTCTTCTTCTGCTCTAGTTCGTTCGCGTCCTTTGCGCCCTTCGCGGTAAAAGTTCAGGCCTGTATTCCCAGCACATAAGCCAGCACCACAATTGCCAGCACTCCGAATGACACCAGAGCATACTTGAAATCGCGCTCACGCAAAAACTGGAGGCAGGCAACAATAATGCGCAATACCGGAGTGGCCAACAGGACCAGCAGACCCGCGGTCGTCACCCTGATAGCCCATAAATTCGCACCCCGGGGCACGGCGAATTGCAGCCCTAATCCCGCCACGATCAGTGCAAAAGCCGTGTACGCTCCAAACTTCAGCGTGAGAGACAATACTTTATCAGCGGCAACATCCTGCCGGCTCATTGGAAACCTCCGGTCAATAACTTGTAAATCATCTGGACGGCTAGCCAACCGGCAATGCATACCAGCAACATCAGAATGTAAAACGCTCGGATTTTAGGAGAGACTCGCGCGCCCAGTAATGATCCCGCAAAAACTCCGGCGACCAACGGCGCCGCAATATCCACGCGCACATTGCCGTGTCCCCAGTAAACATAAGCGCTGGTTCCTGCTGTAACCCCAATCATGAAATTACTGGTCGCTGCTGCCACACGCAGCGGAACTTTCATGAACAACAACATCACTGGAACTTTAATCGGCCCGCCGCCAATCCCCAGCAACCCGGAGAATCCGCCCGCAATCAGTGAAGCCGCCAGCCCCGCCGGATAATTCTGCGGTGTGTAGTCAGGAATAATTTCTTCCCTCTTCTTATTGCGTGAATCCCAGGCTTTCCTGACCATCGATCCCGCGCTATAGAGCAGAAAACAGGCAAATAGCACAGCCAGCGTGCGCCTATTAATATGGTGCGCCACCAGCGCCGCAATCAACGCGCCCACAGTGGTAGCCAGTTCCAGAGTCATGCCCAGCCGAACGTCAGTAACGTGCCGCTCCACGTACATGGAAGAAGTCGCGGTGGAAGTGGCAATCACGCAAAGCAGCGTCACGCCAATGGCCTGGTGCATGGGCAGACCAAAATAAATGGCCAGCAGCGGCGTAACAATCATGCCTCCGCCCACTCCAGCCAGCGCGCCAAAGCCACCAGCGCAAAAGCCGATCGCCACCAACAGTAGCATTGCAGATAGCGCCATTACGCTCTATCTCGCAACATCAGGATGTCATCGCCTTCCGGCTCCTTGTCAGCTTCCGCGCGCAGGACTGACCATACGCAACCCAGCACCACCACGACCGCAAAAAGCATCAGCAAAGGAATACGCTCTCCATCGAACAGCCCAAGCAGGATCGCGACCAGCGGAATAATCAGGCTAATGGTGGAGAGTTGATATGGTTGGAGCTTTTTCAACAGCCAATAATAAATAACAAAAGCAGCCGCGGAGCCAAAGATCGTGAGAAATCCCATTGCCACTACTGCTCTCCTGGTCCATATGGCATGCCGATGCGCTTCCAAACTCCACGTTCCCCAGAAAAGCACCACCGACCCCAGCATCGATTGCAACCCCGTTGCCACTACGGAATCTACCTTGCGCAGCCGCCGTTTTGCATAAACCACTGACCATGAAGTAAGCAGCATTGAAACCAGCACTGCCGCTCCACCGATAATTACCATGCGGTTGGTACTCGGGTTCTCGTAAAAGAGGACCAGGATTCCGCCGAAGGCCATCACCATGGCATATACCGCCCGGCGAGGAACTTTGCGGTGCATCATCACCGGAGTGATCAGCGACACGGCCAATGGCGAAGCGGAAAACAAAACTGCGCTCATCGAGGAAGTTACATACTGTTCTGCCCAGAACAGCAGAGCGTAGGGCAAAGCCATGATAGTCAGCGTCAGGAGAATGATCGCGTTCCACTC
>DASXJO010000822.1:0-1723 GCA_036497385.1 Candidatus Angelobacter sp.
ACTCATTTTGCCGCGCTGTGGAGCGCGCCAGGAGAAGGTTGGCAACATTTACGCAGGAGATCAACAAGACAAATCCAACGGCGCCCAGCAAGATTAGGAGTATCGGACGCATGTCGCCCACCATTTCATCCTTTAATGAAACGATGTTTGCTTTCTTGTCAGAATCAATCTCCGGATAAGCTGCGGCGAGATCACGTGAAACCCGGCTCATATCTTCACGTGCCTGCTGCAGAGTTACGCCCGGCTTAAGCCTGCCAATTGCATCCAGGCCCCAAGCGGCGCCGCGTTCGCCATAGAATTTTGGCTCGTTAAACTCTCCCACCGGGACATAGACTTCGTTCATGGACTCGCCGCGCTGGAAGTTCTGTATGCGCAGATGAAAACTAGAAGGGATCACGCCAACAATGGTTCGACCAACATCGTCCAGGACCATTCGCTGGCCGATGATATCTTTGCGGCCTCCAAATTTGCGCTGCCACAAGCCTTCCGTGATCATCACGGTGGAGTTCGCGCCGAGCCGGTCTTCATCGGCAGTGAAGGTCCGTCCCATGATCGGGTTCGCGCCAAGAATTTCAAAAAAGCCCGCGGAAATCATTTCGCCATGCAGTCGCTCGGGCTCGCCATTGCCGGAAAGATTGAAGCCCGTGGAACGATAAGCAGCCATGCCGGCAAATGTGGTATTCATCCGGCGCCAATCCAGGAAGTTGGGATATGAGATGGACCCATTCTTGAAATTGGGAATTTCCTGAAACATTGATACGAGCTGATTGGGCTCATGGAACGGCAGAGGATTGAGCAGCACTCCGTTTACCACGGAGAAGATTGCCGTGTTCGCCCCGATGCCGAGCGCCAGAGTGAGAATGGCGATCAGGCAAAAGCCAGGCGATTTGGCCAGCACTCGAAATCCGTAACGCAGGTCTTGAGGCAGAGAGGTGAACAAGTTGGCGAACATAGTTTTTTTGACTCCCACCGAGGGTTTCCGGTTAGCAGGAGGTCTGCTGTCTTTTTTGGCGAAAGAATTTCTGCAGAATCTCTGAACATTTTTCGCCCAGCACGCCGGCAGTTACTTCCATCCGATGGTTGAGACTGGGGTGGTTGATGACCTGCACCGTCGAACCGGCAGCTCCGGCTTTTGGATCAGCGGCGCCATAGACCAGCCGGGCGATACGCGCGTGGATGAGCGCGCCGGCGCACATGGAGCAGGGCTCAATAGTAGCCACCATTGTGCATCCAGTCAGGCGATGGTTGCCGAGCCGAGCGGCCGCCTGCCGCAAGGCAACAATCTCTGCATGGGCTGTGGGATCGTTATCCAGCAGGTTGCGATTATGGCCCTGGCCAATGATTTCGCCATCCTTGATTACTAAAGCG
Source organism: Candidatus Angelobacter sp. (assembly GCA_036497385.1). Lineage (GTDB taxonomy): Bacteria > Acidobacteriota > Terriglobia > Terriglobales > Acidobacteriaceae > Angelobacter. The sequence continues at coordinate 1,369 of DASXJO010000822.1, forward strand.
CCAACAGGCACTTCTCCAGCCTCAGCAGCTAAGGCGGCCAGCTCCAGCGCTCGTTCCATCCAGGCGGCATCTTCTCCGGGTTGCATCTCTACTGCATTTTTCTTTGTGTCTGCCATAGCCTTGCCGTGTGGTACATGAAAAATTTAGCACGAGCAGCAGCTCTGCTTATCTTTATTTCGCAGTCAACCCGAGAGAGTTTACTAGTCTCTAACCACTATCGGCGTCCTTACCTCAGTGGACGTTGGCGGGAAGACTCGCATCACGCCCAGACGGGCGCAGATAACGAACGAAGGAGCAACGACATGAACAAGAAATTTATTCTCGCGCTGATGCTGGCCTCTGGGATGGCATTTGC
>DASXJO010000823.1:0-13717 GCA_036497385.1 Candidatus Angelobacter sp.
ACAATTTGTCCGCAGGCCTAAAGGCCTGCTCCACCCCGTTGCGATTGCGGCAATCGATGGGAAGAACTTGCCTTCACAAAGGCCGCGCTTCTCTCTGTTTTCGCCAGCTATATCGGGTTATCATGGGGAGCGAACGGCTACGTTGAATGGCGACTACTGACCGTATTCTTGATCGCGGAATGCCCGCCAGCATGGACGCGGAGCGCGCGATTCTGGGCGCAATCCTGCTGGACAACTCTGCCTATCCCCAGGCCGCGGAGCATCTGCGCGCGGAAGATTTCTCGCTCGACTCCCACCGCCGCATCTACCTGCGCATGATGGAGCTGGCCGAAACCGGCAAGCCCGTTGATTTTGTCACGCTCACCGAACAGCTGGGGCAACACAAAGAAATTGAGTCAGTTGGCGGCGTGGCTTACGTTACGTCGCTCACGGACGGGCTGCCGCGCGTCAAGAACATTGAGCAGTATGTAAAAATCGTAAAAGATAAAGCGCTCTTGCGTGGGCTGATCCACGCGGCCACCAGCGCCATCCAGCAGGCATATGAGCAGGAAGCGCCCGCCGAAGAAATTATTGACTCGGCTGAGTCGGCGATCTTCAAGGTGGCGGAGCAGCGCATCGGCCAGGGGTTCATGGGAATCCCGGAGATCGTAAAGCTGTCGTTCGGGTCCATCGACAAGCTTTATGAGCAGGGCCAGCGCATCACCGGACTGGAAACCCACTTTGAAGACCTGGACGGAATGACCAGCGGCCTGCAAAAGTCCGATCTGGTGATCATCGCTGCGCGCCCCTCGATGGGCAAGACCGCGTTCGCCATCAACATTGCCGAAAACGCCGCCGTGCGGGACAACAAAGTGGTTGGCGTGTTCTCGCTGGAAATGTCGCGCGAATCGCTGCTGCTGCGCCTGCTCTGCTCACAGGCCATGGTGGATTCACACAAGCTGCGCACCGGCTTTTTGAGCCGCGAAGATTACAACAAGTTGGTGACCGGGCTGGCCGCACTGGTGGAAGCGCCGATCTACATTGACGACACGCCGGGTATCTCGATTTCTGAGATGCGCGCCAAGTGCCGCCGCCTGCAACAGGCGCAGGGCCGGCTGGACCTGATTATTGTTGACTACCTGCAGCTCGTCGCGGGGACGCCCACCGGCGGAGGAAAGCGTTATGAGAACCGCACACAGGAAGTGTCGGCGATTTCACGCGGCCTGAAAGGGCTGGCCAAGGAGATGCGCTGCCCGGTGATCGCGCTCTCACAGCTCAGCCGCGCACCGGAAAGCCGCACCGGCAACAACCGTCCACAACTGGCTGACCTGCGCGAATCCGGCGCGATTGAGCAGGACGCCGACGTGGTGGCCTTCATCTTCCGCGAAGAAGTTTACAAGCCAGATGATCCCGACCTTGAAGGCAAAGCGGAATTGATCATCGCCAAACAGCGCAACGGCCCGACAGGAGTGGTGAAGCTGGCATTCATCAAGCGGTCAACGCGGTTTGAGAACCTGGCCCATGAGAGCGGCGGCGGGGAGTATTAGACGTTCCGCGATTTTCCCGCCACTCGGAATTCTTTCGGGTATAGTTAATGCAACTGCTGTTTCCCTGGCGGATGGCTGCCAAAAGTTTTGCGCCGCTTTACTGAGACACACAGAAGAGAGTCGAGGGGAGTTGTGCGCTCATGCTTTTAAGCACTGATTTTGCCAGCGAGAGCGACCTGCTGGACCGCGTAATGGAAAAAGGAATCGTGATTGAAGTATGGGACCGCGTGGAACTGGCCGGCATTGACATGACCGGCATGCAGGTTTCGGTTTCCTCCATCCGGCTCTTTACTGAAGGCAGAAACCCGCCGTTCCGCGCTGGATATTTCTGGAAGGTCGAGCCGTCATAGCCCTCTGCAAAACCAAAACCTCAACACGGATCGCACGGATTTAGAAAATCTTTTGGTCAATGAAATTCTCTGGCTTACGCCTGGCAGCAACGCGGCCCACAGAAACAAAAACCTTTACCGCTGATTTACGCTGATGAACGCTGATCTGCGGCTAAGGCCAGAAACTTACCACGGACTTACACGGATAACACTGATTTGAATTGGGAAGAGAAAAACTTTACCGGGGATCAAAGCGGATCCTTTCAAATCAGCGTCATCTGTGTTCATCAGTGGTCAGTTTTGGTGTAGCCTTCACCGTCCGGTGACGTGAAAATTTCCTTCTGGGCGTTCGACCGCCAGCCGCACGATCTGCCGCGAATCGCGCGCGGGACGCGACATTTCATAGGCCAGAAAATTGTGGATCACGGCGCGGGCATCGCGATAGCCCTGGAGGATGATGGGGCTGACGATTTCGCTATCGAAGTCCAGCGCGTCAGCGGGCAGAGGCTTCTGTGGAGCAATGTTGAAGAACTTCACAAATCGGTAATATTGCTTACCGATCTCAAGTTCCACTTGTTCCGGCCTTACGCCCATCTCAGCGGCATAGACCGTGCACAGGCGATTGATGCTGCTGAGCATGGCAATATCGGACTTGAAGTTTTTGGAGATCAGGATGTCCACGGCATGCACGCCAACATCGAGAAAGGTCTTGATGGCTTCAGTCTGGTCCGCGCCTGCGCCTTCAAGCGGCGCGATCAGTACCAGAAAAAGCACGTCAGCGCCCAGGCGGAGCGCGGGCAGCACGGGCTGATTGGTCATGATGCCGCCATCGGTCCACAAGCGGCCGTCCATGGTAACGGCTTCATAGGCAAAGGTGTAAGCGGAAGAGGCGACGGCGGCCAGCACCAGGTCCTGCGGGCTTTCCACTTCACGGCGGATAAATTCTTCATGCGCGCCGGGATCGTTGACCAGCATTTCAATCGTGGCATTGGAAAAGAAGCGGGCAAGACCGCGCTGAATATCGGTTGCGGTCATGATCACGCGGATAGCGGAGTTGCGCAGCTTGTCATCTGGAATGCGCGCGCGCAGAAACTTGATGCGATCGAAATTGGGGAACAGGCCGGTGCGCAATGGCATCCGCAAAAAGCGGTGGCTGAGCTTGCTGAGCGGGTCCTGCAACAATCGGTACAAGCCGAGCGCAATCAGGATGGCAAAGACCATGGGCACGTGCGGCGTCATGCTGTAGGAACCGTTGCCATCGAGCGGCAAATGGATATAGGTGAAGGCAACAAAGAGAACGATAAAGCCCCACACCAGCACATTGGCGCCGATTGAGACCCAGGTCTTGCGCCAGTCCGGTTCCCAATCACGCTTGCGGAGATATTTAAGGCCAACATAGCCGACATAAGAAAGCTTGTCGGCGAAAAGCAAAATGGAAATCCCGGCAACACCCAGCGCCAACCATGTAGTTTTAGGATGGTGCGCGTGCAGAAAGATGCCGTGCTCCTGCATCCATAGCCAGAGAAAGTTGCCAATGCCGGCCGAGGCGGCGATCAATCCGGCAAGAAGAAAGATGTATCGCGACCAGTCAATGCCAAGTGTGGCGGGCGTGAGGTCAAGCCAGGCATCAATCAGGGGCTCAGCTTTGCCAACAAGGCCTTCAGCGTGCGCCGCGTAAGAAGCGGCGTTGATGCTGCCGACGGAGGTTGCGGCAATGATGTGCGTGGGAACTTGCGCGTCTTGAAAAGCCATGAGCACGCCGGCTTCATACGATCCCCGAGCGCCGCCGCCGGAAAGGACTACACCCACGCGCGACGAAAAAACCGCAGGCCTTTTGGCCGTTGCAATGGCTGCGCGGAACTCGTCGCGTAAAGCGTCCAGCTCCGCCAGTGCGGCCGAGCTGCGCGGCTTGGGAAGGCTGATGGGCATGCTTAGGCAAAGCTTACCCCAGCTTCAAGCAAAAGCCTATGCGCAAGAGTGCTGCTCCGAATGGAGCATTTATTGGGAAAGAAACCGCCGCTTCCATCCACGAAATTAGTCCGCTGGCGTTCGGTGTTTCAGGAAAAGCTAGCGCGTATCCAGACTCTCCACCCACACGCTTACAGCGTATCCATCTTCTTCTTCAGCCAGAGCCTTTTCCCATCCGCCGCCGAGTTCAGGAAGAGGTGCTGTGCCGTGAATTCGCGCGAAGACTTTTAACGTGGGTTCTTCGCAGGGAACCTGCATGTGGATTACGCCATCAATGAGTTTGGCTTCGCAAGTTGGTTCGCAGGTTTTGATGAATTTCTTGCGCAAGGCCAACAGAGACGTATACCAATCCAGCATTGGATTCTCACCCTGCGTGAGCTGCCAATTCAGTCTGGATCGCTCAAAAGTTGCGGGGTCCTGCGGGTCAGGCACCTCATCGCTGGCGAAATCAAAATCCTTGAACTCCTGCTTGCGGCCGTCACGAACTGCCTGCTGCAAGGCAGGATCGCCGTAGTCGGTGAAGAACTGGAACGGATTGGGCTCGTCATATTCCTGGCCCATGAAAAGCAGCGGCGTTTCTGAAGCCAGCAGCAACAGCGTGGCGGCGAGTATTCGCGCCCCGCGAGGGATGAACACCGTCAGCCTCTCGCCTCTGGCACGATTGCCGACTTGGTCGTGGTTCTGGATACAGATGACGTGTGCGGTAGGGGGCATTCCTGCGCTATTTGTACCTCGCGGTCGGCCGCCCCAGAATTGGAACGGCTCACCTTGAAAGACAAAGCCATGCGTGAGCGCGCGGGCAATCTGCTCCGGGCGGCCAAAGTCCTGGTAATAGCCTTTGCGCTCGCCGGTAAAAAAGGCATGGATAGCGTGATGAAAATCGTCACTCCATATTGCGTCCAGACCGTAGCCTCCGGCTCCTGGAGGGCGGACAATTTTGGCATCATTCTCATCTGTTTCAGCAATCACACAAACATTGCGGCCAAGCTCGGATGCCAGCGCAGCCACATCGGCTTTGACTTCGGCCAGAATGTGGCGGGGCGAGTCGTCCTTGATGGTCTGCACCGCGTCCAGGCGCAGGCCGTCCATGTGGTACTCACGTATCCAATAAAGAGCGTTCTGCGCAAAGTACCGGCGGACGCCCTCGCAGCCGGGCTGATCATAATTGATGGCCTCGCCCCACGGCGTTTGATGTTTGCCGGTGAAGTATGGCCCGAACAGCCGCAGATAATTGCCTTCATTGCCTAGATGGTTGTAAACCACGTCGAGCATCACGGCCAAGCCCGTGACGTGCGCGGCATTGACCAGACGTTTGAGACCATCAGGTCCGCCATAGCTGGCTTGTACCGCGTAGGGCGAGACGCCGTCATATCCCCAATTGCGCGTGCCGGGGAATGCCGCGACCGGCATGATCTCAATTACTGTAACGCCGAGTTTTTTTAGGTATGGCAGCTTGGCAATGGCTGCATCGAACGTCCCTTCCGGCGTAAATGTGCCGATGTGCAGCTCGTAAATCACATAGTCGCGCAGCGGAAGACCACGCCAGGCGGAGTCAGTCCATGGAAATCTTTCAGGATCGACGATCTCTGTTGGCCCGTGTACTCCTTCCGGCAGCAGCCGCGAAACGGGATCAGGCACTGGCTTATTCTGGTCGACGAGGTAAAAGTATTTGTCGCCCGGGCGGGCGAAGGCCTCCAGCGAGAAATAGCCATCAGAGGATTGCATCGGCCAGTCATGCGTGCCTTGATCATTGGTCAGCCGAAGCGCCACAGTTTTGGCCGAAGGCGCCCAGACACGGAGATCACAATTGTCGCCGGCAAGATTGGCCCCAAGCATCTTGGACATTGCTTTAGTAGACGTTCCTTCCACTAGAGACGGCGTTGCTAAGTGTGCGCGTGGTCACGTATGTTGAGAAGGGCTCAATAATCTTCAGGATGCATCAACAAAATAAGCCAGAATTGATTTTAGCTTCGTCTTCGCCGCGACGGCAGGAGTTGTTGCGGGAAATTGGAATACCGTTTCAGGTACATGCGGCAAACATCAATGAAGACCAAATGCCGGGCGAGCCCCCGATCAATTATGCTTTGCGGCTAGCGCGGGAGAAAGCAGAAGCAGTGTCGGCAAAGTATCCACAAAGCTACGTGCTGGGCGCAGACACCATCGTTGTGCTGAATGGCGAAGTTTTAGGCAAGCCTAAAGACCAACAGGATGCAGCGCGCATGTTGCGGCTGCTTTCCGGACGCGAGCATGAAGTAACAACAGCAGTCAGCCTGATCGCGCCGTTCAAAGTTGCGCAAGGCACGCTCGCGGAGACGCGTGCCAGCACAACGAAGGTTTATTTTCGCGAAATTGCTGAACCCGAGATTCAGCAGTATGTCGCCGGCGGTGAGCCAATGGACAAAGCCGGAGCATACGCCATCCAAGGCGGCGCTTCACGCTGGACCGACCGCATCGAGGGGGAATTTTCCAATGTGGTGGGATTGCCTCTGTCTTTGGTGACAGAGATGTTAAAAGCTACGGGATTAATGAAAAGCTGATTATTTCTTTTCAGCGGGCGTTGCAGTACCCTGCTCGCCATCTTTCATTGCGCCCTTGAAATTCTTAATGGCGTCGCCCAGGCCTTTGCCCAGATCGCCCAGCTTGCTAGGACCAAAGAATATCAATGCAATGACCAATATGATCAGCAGTTCAGGTACACCAAGTTTTCCACCAAACATTGTTTTGCTCCATCCCGGAAACGCCTTGAAGCAGGCTTCCGTGCCTTTTTGTTATTAGATTCTAGATGATTGTAGGGCAACCAAACAGGCGAGTCAAAGGAACATTGAAAACTAAGGACTTTAAGTAACTCAGTCTTAACTTCTCTAATAAATCCTTATGTTTCATATACTTTGGATTAAGGCGGTGAGTAAGGCCGTGCGCTGCGGCAGCTCCTGGACTACCACGGATTCATTAGAAGCGTGCGCTCCTTCCCCCAGCGCGCCCAGTCCGTCCAGCGTGGGAATGCCCAGCGCCGAGGTAAAGTTTCCGTCCGATCCGCCGCCCGTGGAGGATTCCTCCAGCTTCCATCCCATGCCTGCGGCAATCTCTTTAGCGACGTTGAAAAGTCTCACTGTTCCTTCCGTCCGTTCCATGGGTGGCCGATTGATACCTCCGCTTAACTCAATGCTGCAATCAGGATCAAACGGCTTCAGGGCGGCAAATTTCTTTTCCAGCTCTGCCGCGTCTGCCGCACGGGCAATGCGCAAATCCACTTCAGCCCAGGCTTCTGCCGCGATCACGTTGCTGCGCGTCCCGCCCTGGATCACGCCGGGGTTCACGGTAATTCCGCGGCTGAGATCCGTAAATTTCACGATCTCTAAAAGCTGACGGGCCAGTTCGACTATGGCGCTGCGGCCTTTCTCAAAATCTACGCCGGAGTGCGAAGCACGACCGCGCACCCGGATAGTGACATCGCCCACGCCCTTGCGCGACGTTTTTAAATGCCCTTGCGGTCCCTGGGATGGCTCCAGCACCAGCACAGCTTCACAGTCTTTAGCCGTGGCCTCAACAATGGGGCGACCAGTGGTGCTGCCCACTTCTTCGTCCGTATCAAGCAAAATTGTAACGGGACGGTGCGCCGCGCCGGATTCTTTCAGCGCCCACAAGGCAAAAATCATCATGGCGATTCCGGCTTTCATGTCATACACGCCGGGACCAAAAGCGCGTCCGTCTTTTATCTGAAAAGGCATTTTCGCCAGAGTGCCCATGGGCCAGACCGTGTCAAAGTGTCCCAGCAGAAGCACGGGCCTCCCTGAGCCGCCAGAAGCGCCGCCCGCAAATTCCGCTTTCAAGTGATTGCCTGCCAGTTCCTGAGGGTAGAAAGTGACCTGGCCGCCAAGACGCTCAAATGCTTCCGCCAGAAATGCGCCCATACGGTCCACCGCAGCTTTATCGTCGCTGGGCGACTCGATTTCTACCATGTGGCGAAGCAGAGACAGCATTTCACTTTCATGCTGCTGGCAAAAAGCAAGGTAGGCGGGAGCGGACTGGCTGATGGCTTTCGTGGTCATATCCGGAATGATATAGCCCCCTGGGCCTCAATAAGGGTTTAAAAGCACTCAACCTGAGTCAGCCCAGCCCAGATTGGCGTAGGATTGAGCGCGCAGATGCCAATCGGCGCGGACTGAGAGGTCTTGTTTCCGACGCATTATGAAACTGCGCGCCCCTGTGGAGTAAGTTGACGGTGAATCAACCACAACTCTCTACAACACGGAGCACCCTCATTGATTACGGAAGCAGATACGTCGGTCTAAATGTGGTCTTAAAGATCATCCTCCCGCAATCGACGGCACCAGCGTTACCTCATCGCCTTTTTTGAACTTGTAGTCTTTGCCGAGAAAGCGAATGTCTTCATCGTTGACGTAAATGTTAAGAAACCGGCGAACGTTGCCCTGCTCGTCGCGAAGGTGGGGCTTGAGATCAGGGAAGCGGCTGCCCAGCGAGTCCAGCAGTCCAGTTAGGTCAGCGCCCTCGCACTCGCAGTGGTCGACGCCCTCAGTATGCCGCCGAAAGGCGCTGGGAATAGAAATTTTCACGCTCATTTAAATCGCTCCTTTTCCAGATGCAGGCGCGCCGGCGAATTGAGTTTCAAGAAGTTGCTCGAATGCAGCTAGCTTGGGTGGAATCGGCTCAACAGTATCGAACCTACCTGCAAGAGCGTCAGTGGTTTTAAGCCCGTTACCGGTGATGCACAGGACGGTAGTCTCGTCCGGCCGGATACGCCCTTGCGCGTAGAGTTTGCGCGCCGCAGCCACGGTGACGCCGCCCGCGGTTTCCGTGAATACGCCTTCGCTTTCGGCCAGCAACGCCATGGCTTCAACGATCTCAGGATCGCTGGCGTCCTCCGCCCAGCCGCCGCTGCCAAGAATTGTTTTGGCGGCATAGAAACCGTCGGCGGGATTGCCGATCGCGAGCGAGCGGGCGATGGTCTGTGGCTTCTGCGGCTCAATCTCATTGCGCCCGGCTTTTACGGCCATGCTGATGGGACTGCAGCCGGTGGCCTGCGCACCGAAGAACTTGACCTGCTTTTCTTCCACAAACCCGAGATCGATTAACTCTTTGAAAGCTTTGTAGATCTTGGTGATCAGCGACCCGCCGGCCATCGGGACAACGATATTGTCAGGCAGGCGCCAGCCCAGTTGCTCGGCGATTTCATAGCCCACGGTCTTCGAGCCCTCCGCATAATAAGGCCGCAGGTTCACGTTGACGAAGCCCCAGCGATGCTTGTCCGCGATCTGCGAGCAGAGGCGGTTTACGTGGTCATAATTTCCGTCAATACGGACGATCTGCGCGCCGTAAACCTGCGTGCCCAAAACTTTCGCCGGTTCAAGATCGGCGGGAATAAAGATGCAGGCTTTTAATCCTGCGCGGGCGGCCTGCGCCGCGACGGCGTTGGCCAGGTTGCCAGTGGAAGAGCAACTGACGACATCGAATCCGAAATTCTTAGCCTGCGTGAGCGCCACCGCCACCACTCGATCTTTGAAGCTGAGTGTAGGGAAACAAACTGCATCATTCTTGAGATATAGCGACCGGCTGCGCACGCTTTCACCCAGCTTGGCCGCTTTCAGCAGAGGCGTGAAGCCCGCGGGCGTGGACGCGTCGTACGTATCGGGCAGCGGCAGCAGTTCTTTATAACGCCAAAGATTGGTAGCCCGGCTTGCGATTTTCTCTTTGCTGATTTCTTTGCGGGTGCGGTCCCAGTCATAGGCCACTTCCAGCGGGGCATAGCAATTCTGGCAGAAAGAAATCGGCTGGTTACCCCACCGGGTCTGGCATTCGCGACATCGCAATTCGTAACGCAGGTCCGTGCTCATTGTTTGCTCCTATGGAGTTGTCCACTTGTAGCCAGGACAATGTTGCTGAAACTAAAAAACCCGCTGCCCTGAGGCAGCGGGTTCATGATTGCTGAATAAAAAACTGCTATGAACCTTTCTGCCTCGGCGTGAACACACGCATAGCCATCGCGCAACAGCACATGGCCATGTTGGAGACAGAGAGTAACATCGGGTACAAGTTTACACGAACAGCAGGGTAGAGAACAATGTCAATCCTTGTGCAGCTAGCGTCTTGTAGAGCCTTGTTTCCGTTGGCCGATAGCACAGGCACTCTGCGGGTCCTGGAGTTCGCAGCCCAATGAGTCGGAGAAGAGTCTCTTGGTCTCGGCTTGAGAATACGAGTGCCTGATGCTCAAATCAGTGAGGGACACACGTAACTTCTGAAAGACCCACTGCACTTGCAGATGCTCACCGGGACCACCTCTGCGACCACGAGCACGGTGTTTGCATCCAGCCACTTAATGATTGCAGTATTGGGCGGCACTGGCACTTCGCACTTGACTGGTGAACCGAACGCTTTTTCCACAGGAGGGGAAACGTCTATCCTTCTCAGCCGACCTGCACGTAAAGAGAACACGTAGGCTTCCTGGCCGATGCCACCGCCGCCAGTTGTTTGGTTTATTGCAAAGCGCAAGGAATCCGGAGACCACAAGACTTCTGGGTTCCATCCATCCAACTCAGTTTCGTAGGTACACTTCCCAGCGCGCAAGGTGATGGAAATGTACTGGTCTCGTTTTTCGTTATACAGGGATTTGACGAGCACAGTCTTACTCCGGTTCGGCGACTTGATCGTTCCTGATTCAATAGCAGCATGTTTGGCATAGAGAGGCTGCCCCGCGCACATGCCCTGGCCTGACAGACTGGCTGCATTCCCACCCATCGGTCCATCAAACTCCATAAAAGAGGCAACGAAAGCCAACAGAAAAAGGCAAGCCAAGTTAGAACGTTTTGGTCCTTTCATCATGCTTGCAGACATTCGGTTGTGAAGCTTCATGTTGGCTATAGAGATCCCTCCCCTTCGACAAGCTCAGGGTCGGGATTTCAAAAACTAGCTTGTCATCAATTCCCTGGCCCTGATCGTCGTTTTGATCACGGCATTCATCAGCGTGACACGCAGGCCGCCTTTTTCCAACTCCATCAGACCCTCAATCGTGCAGCCAGCCGGCGTTGTGACGGCGTCTTTGAGCAACGCCGGATGGTGTCCTGTCTCAAGCGCCAGTTGCGCCGAGCCATAGAGTGTTTGAGCGGCGAGCGTGGTAGCCATTTCGCGTGGCAAGCCGACTTTTACGCCGGCTTCGGCCAGAGACTCAAGAATCACAAAGACGAACGCGGGACCGCTAGCGGAAAGCGCCGTGATCGCATCCATATGCTTTTCATCGACAACCAGGGCGCGGCCCACGCTTTCAAACAGATGCTTCGCCGTTTGCAGATGCTGGGCAGTTGCTGCCGGGCCGGCACAGACGGCGGTCATCGCAGCGCCCACCATGGCAGGTGTGTTGGGCATGGCGCGGACGACTGGAATGTTCTTGCCCAGCTTTTGCTGGATGAAACTTGTTGTGGTTGAAGCGGCGATCGATATTACGAGCGTTGTGGGCGCAAGCGCGGGCGCAATTTCTTCCAGCAACTGGCCAAGCACTTGCGGCTTTACGCAGAGCAAAACAATCTCGGCTCCTGTGACCGCAGCACGGTTGTCCGTACCAACGGGAACGCCGCCGAGTTCGCGCGACAATTCCTGGCTGCGCTCGCCATGCTGCACCGTCGCTGTGACCTCATCAGGGGAGACCAGCTTCCGCTCAAGAAATGACTCCAGCAGAATGGTCCCCATCTTGCCACAGCCGAGGACGGCTATCTTCTTTTGTGCATGGGATTTCGCGGCGTTTACGGTCTTTTTCCGTGTGGTGGATAAAGTTGTCATCTGAATCCTCTCCGCGCCTGGGTATCAAGCTCCAAAAACAAAAACCCGTTGCCTTTGCGGGGGCAACGGGACTGAATATGAATGCCGATCTTAATTCTACGCAGCCATCTTCACCCCAGCCCATGGGCCCGCGGGAGCGGGTATGCAGCCTGCGCCGGGTTGGGTCGAGAGGTGAACATGAATAAGCGCACTATAGCCCATGTTGGCATCGGCATACAAGCGGAGAATCGCCCAGATTCGCCAAGATGCAATCTCACAAAGGGGCCCTTATAGGCGGATGAACCTGCTCCAATTAAGACGAACGGCAATTTTCCCGCTATGGTTGATCTTTAAGCGATTGAGCTGTAAGTCTCTTCCTATTTTGCCGGACAGAGCGGCGGACAGGGATTGCAGCAATTGAGGGCTGGCGATGGCGCGGCGGCACTGACTAGCTGGTTGCCGCCATGACTGAGGGTAATAGCCGATCCGAACAGAACAAAGAAGGTCACGAGCAGACGCGTTGTTTTCATCTCTATCTCCATGCCGCAGTGGCGGCCATGGGCTGAGTGTACAACGTTTTCTGACATGTCCGGATGCCGCCTCAATTCTAGGGTTTACCGAAAGCAATGGGCACTTCCGGTGAGTGGGTCCATAAATTCTTTGTTGGAAATTGAATTGTTATTCATAGCGCAACGCCACCAGCGGATCGACCTTTGTTGCGCGGCGCGCGGGGATATAGCATGCCCCCAGCGCAACTAGCACCAGCAGAGCTGCCACAGCCAATAGCGTAATAGGATCGCCGGCTTTGACGCCGTAAAGGAAGCTGGCCAGAAAGCGCGTTACGCCCACAGCCACGGCAATGCCCGCCACAGCGCCGGCCACAATCAGTCCCATGGCTTTAGTGATGACCAGGCCAACCACGTTGTGCGACTGCGCTCCTATGGCCATGCGGATGCCAATCTCACGTGTTCGCCGTGTTACCTCATAAGAAAGCAGTCCATAAAGCCCAAGGCACGCCAGCAGCAAGGCCAGGAGCCCAAACAAACTGGAGAGTCGGGCGGTCATTTTCTCGGTGAATACCTGCCGGTCGATTGCTTCTGTTTCGGTGGAAATGCGGAAAACCGCCAGATCATGGCTCTGCCGGTCCACAATGCTTTTTACGGTGGGTACAAGTGATAGCGGTTCCGTGCCTGTCCGTAGCTCAAAAAACGCCTCTCCGCCGACATTCGGTTGATAGAAAACCGGCTTGATTTCGCGGCGAAGATTGTTGTACTTCGAATTCGCCACTATACCCACGATCAAATAGCCTGGGGCCTTGGCGTCACCGATCCCGGTCGGCTCCTGCTCACCAAAGATTTGTCCGAGCGGATTTTTCTCTGGGAAGTACTGGCGTGCAAACTCCTGGTTCACGATAACCGTCGTCGGATTTGAGCTAGGCTTGTCTCCTTCATTCGACGCTGCCACAACGTAGTCTGCCGGGGTGAAATCGCGTCCTGCTTGAAACGGAATGTGCCATGTGGAGAAAAACTTGGGCCCCACAGGAAAAACGTCGGAGTCAACCATATTCTTGTCCGCCGTCCCTGACTCCATTTCTGCCTTGCTTGGCGGAGGAGTACCGGGCTTGTGAAAGCCGGTGGTCCACAATCCGCCGCCAAGAAACGGGATCCACGAATACGTCGCAGAGGTTACGCCAGGAATCGCCGAGAATTTTTCCTGCAATTCGAAAAACAGGTTGTCGATCTGCTGGCCTTTGTAACCAGCCAACCGTGGATCAATGCCAAAGAGCAGCACATTCTGCGTATCAAAGCCGGGATTCAGGCTTTTCAAGTTGTTGAGCGTACGTACCAGCAGCCCAGCGATCACCAGCACCACGATAGCCAGTGCCATCTGCACCGCGACAAGCATTCCACCTGCGGAGAACCGGCGTTGCTTACCGGCGGAAACTGTCGTGCCGGTGCCCGCCACGGCCTTGAGTGAAGAGGTGAGATTGACGTCTGAGCCACGTAGCGCGGGAGCAAGTCCAAAGAGTATCCCTGTGAGCAGCGAAACCGCGGCAGTGAACCCCAGCACGCGCCAGTCAAGTTGTGGCGAGAAGATCGGCGGGTTCACAGCTCCTGCGGAAACCAT
>DASXJO010000824.1:0-5151 GCA_036497385.1 Candidatus Angelobacter sp.
ACCAGATGCTTAATGATCTTTGCGTCAAATGCATCGCCGGCCAACCTCAGACCCGCATTGCCCAGCAGGTCCGCCGGACTTCTGCCTCTCTTGCGAATCGAGGGACCAACGCGGACTAGAGAAAAATCGCTGGTACCGCCACCGAAGTCGCCAATGAGAATAAGCTCATCATGGTCAAGGGTCGACTCATAAAAGTGAGCGGCGGCAACCGGCTCCAGTTCAAACTCCACCGATTCATATCCAGCAAGCTGAAACGCCGCTTTAAGGCGACTTTCGGCATAATTGTCATCAGCTTCAGTTTCAGCTCCCACAAAATGTACAGGACGGCCAACCACGGCAGACTTGATCCTGGTTCCAAACTGGAGTTCAGCCTTTTCGCGGAGATCGCGCAAAATGCGGGCGATAAGGTCTTCAAGCGTTACGCGCCGTCCAAAGACCTCAGTCCCCTGGAGCGTGCGGCTGCTGAGGAAAGACTTAAGCGACTGAATCAGCCGGCCCTTCGTTTCTGCCGCCAGATATCGCTCAATGCCCTCAGGCCCGGTCCAGGATTTTATGACCTTGACTCCCCTCTCTCGTTCCTGCTCAAGGTACAGGAGCGAGCGATAGGCATCGGTCAGGCCGCCCATTTGCGGGAAGTGCGCAAGCTCTACATTGCCTGAGTTGGAAGCATGGGCAATGGAGCTGTTCGTCGTCCCAAAATCGATGCCGATTGCGCCTGTGGCCATTTCTTCAGTTTAGTGGAAGCGATGCTGTAAAAAAGAAAGGCCGAGACTAAAGCTCTCGTACGCCGTGGCTGCGGACCAGGAAATATGTTGCCACCGCCACCAGCAGAATGCCGTTGCAGATAAGTACTACGGGAGCACCCAACTTGCTGGCAAAATATCCGCTCACCAGGCTTCCCAGAGGCATGCCGCCGCGGAATGCCACCATATAAATGCTCATCACCCGCCCACGCAGCTCATTGGGCACAACCAACTGCACCAGCGACGTAACGGTGGCAAACACGATTATCAGGGCCGACCCCGTAAAGAAGAGAAGAACATCGCTCAGCCACAAGACGCGTGAGAGCGCGAACATGGCAATCAACAGGCCGCAGAGCGCCTGAACGATCAAGGCGGTGCGCCCCATCCGCTTGTACTTTCCCATCCAGGCCACAACAATTGCTCCAACCACGGAGCCCGAGCCTGAGAACGCCATCAGCCGCGTGTATTCACCCACTCCCTGATGAAAAACCTGTTTTGCAAACAGCGGCAGAAACGTCAACACTGCGAACGCAAGAAATGTTGTGGTGAAGGCCAGGACGGTTAGAGCCAGCAAGCTGCCCTGGTGCCGGACGTATAACAGGCCACCACGCAACTCTTCGTGGATCCGGCGCGGCGCCGCCGGTGGAGTATGTTTTACGTGGAGCATCATCAATGCGATGATCACGACCACAAACGACAATCCGTTAAGAGAAAAACAAGAAGTCATTCCAAAGATTGCCAACGCGCCGCCTGCCAGCAGCGGTCCCACAACGCGGGCCAGGTTGAATTGGATCGAGTTGAGAGCGATTGCGTTCGGCAGATCGTTCTTTTCCACCAACGTGGGAACCAGCGCCTGAGACGCCGGGCCGCCAAAAGCCTGGGCCGAGCCGGTAATAAATGACAACACCATGATCGGCCAGACGCGATTCAAGCCAAAGAAAACCAGGGCGGCCAGCGTGAAGGCCGTTGACATTTGAATGTATTGCGAAACCAGCAGCGTCTTGCGACGATCAAACCGGTCTGCCAATACTCCTCCCAAAAGTGAGAAGAGCATGATCGGCAATTGCTGCAGGAAAGCGTCCAGCCCCAGATAAAAAGCCGAACCGGTCAAAGAAAGGACGAGCCAGTTCTCGGCAACGTTCTGCATCCAGGTGCCGATACTGGAAGTACACGAGCCGAGCCAGAGAATCCGGAAATCACGGTATTGAAACGCCGCCAAAGTCCGGCGGAGAGCATTGGCGCCGGCCAAGGTTGTTACCGGCGCGGCGGAAGCTGGCTTGGCTTGTGCGGGGCTATCCAAAGGTGTCCTGGTTTCACTCAAGAAATGCTTCACTCAAGAAATGTTTCGCTCAAGAAATGTTTCACTCGAAATCACGTAGAGCTTGAGCGTACCACAGCCGCGAGCTCAATAATCAATGCGGCTTTTCTGCGATCAGCAGCAGGGCGCCAATCCTCTTGAAATCCCGCAATTCTTCAGCATTCTTGAACCACTTGCCGGAATATGTTTCAGGTGTGGGACTGCGGTCAGGTATGCGCCGCGTTTCTACATCCTTGAAACCATGCTTTTCCAGCAGGACTTTGTATTCCGCCTCTGAGAGCGCCTGCACCGGAACTTTTAATTCGGTGACCCAGCGGAGTGAGTAATGATTGTCCTTATAGAGGTTAATCAGGATGAACAGCTTTGCTCCGGACGCCATCACGCGGCGCAGTTCGTCCAACGCTTTGCCCTGGTCGGCATAGTAATAAAATGATTCGACGGAAAGCACTTTGTTGAAAGTATTGTCCGCCTCGGGAATCTTTTCCGCCGATCCGCAGACATAGCGCACGTTCCTGAATGCGGACGAAGACTGCTCAGCGCGCCGCAACATCTCATCGGCCACATCCAGGCCAACAACTTCACCGGAGGTTGCAATGCGTGCCATCCGACGTGAAGCCCAGCCCGTACCACAACCCAGATCAAGAATGCGGTCCCCAGGCTGGAGATCCATCAGCGCCAGCGTTTGTTCTGTAATGTCAGAGTGGTGGCTTTCCATTTCGTCGCCACGACCGGCGGCGGCCCACTCGTTAAATTCCTGTTGCAGTTTTTGATCAGCCTCGGAAGAGTGCAGGTCGACTTTGGTTTCCATGTTGCTATGCTACATTGAAATGTTTCACTCACTCAATGGACGGTGAGATGGCTGAGCAAAAAAAACCACAGCAATCGCAAGATGCGCTTTATTGCCCCAACTGCGCCCGCGAAATCACCGATCCGCTCACCTGTGGCGACTGCTCTGCCGTAATCTGCCGCGCCTGCGGCACGCCGCTGGAATCTTCTTCCGACCTGGGAATGGGATAAAGAAGCTTCATGCTTACGATTGTGTTTCTCTTGATCTCCAACATCTTTATGACTTTTGCCTGGTATGGCCACTTGAAATACCAGAACGTGCCGCTGTGGAAGGTCACGCTCATCAGTTGGGGAATAGCTTTCTTTGAATACTGCTTTCAGGTCCCGGCCAACCGCAATGGCAGCCATACGTTTAATGCCGCCCAGCTCAAGAGCATCCAGGAAATTATCACGCTGGTGGTGTTTTCAGCATTTTCTGTCTGGTATCTCAAGCAGGACATCAAGTGGAACCATGCGGTGGGATTTTTCTTCATCGTAGTGGCGGCATTCTTTATTTTTAAGAAGTGGTAGGAACGAATAGCCGGTTTTGACAGCTGTCGGCTGCTCTAACCCAGAGAGACGTAGCATGCTATGTCTCTACCCGATGGGCGTTTTGGTTTTCCGCTCAGGATTGAAAAACGGAAGCTTCGCCACTTTTGCTGTCACTTTTTGGCGAACGGCTTCAATGGTGATCTCCATCTGCAACTTCGTTCCTGGTTGTGAATGCGCGGTATCGATGCTGGCCAACGCGATCATCTTTTTGAGCAGCGGTGACCATGTTGTAGAAGTGGCTTTGCCTACCTGTTTGCCGCCCAGATAAACCGGCACGTGGACACGTGAAGCCTGCGTCGGCGCAGCCGGTGTAAGCCCGAACTTTTCATAACGCTCTTCAATCTCCACCCAATCCATTTCCAGGCCCACCAACTGCCGCGCAACTCCGCTCTTTTGCTGCTGAGCCAGCGCCGCTTTGCCGACAAAGTTTTCTTTGTCCAGATGGACCATCTTGCCAAAGCCGAGTTCATACGGTGAATACTTCTGCTCTGGAATCAGCGCTTTCTTGCTGCTGATGTAATCCACTTCAATCAGCAACAATCCTGCTTCAATGCGCGCAACATCAAGCGCCAGCATGCCCACGGGATGAATATCAAAGCGCTTGCCCGCATCCATGAGCGCGTCCCACACCTTGACGGCATCGCGGCTGTCGTTCATCGGCACCCAGATTTCATAACCCAGATCGCCGGTGTATCCCGTGCGCGAGATATCCACCGCCACGCCGGCAATCTTGCCGCTGGTCATACGGAAATATTTCAGGTTAGTGACGTCGGCTTCCGCAACGTTCTTGAGCAGCTTGCCGGAAGTGGGGCCTTGCAGAGCCAGCGCCGCGACCTTCTCTGAGATGTCCTCAATATGGACATCCATGTTCAGCCCGTTCTGGCGAAACCAGCGAAGGCTGGGATCGGCGGCCGTCCAGCGATATTTGTTTTCCGCCAGCCGCGTAATTGTTCCGTCGTCAATGACTTTTCCCTGCTCGTCGCACCAGCAGCAGTAAATCACCTGGCCGGGCTTCACTTTGTTGATGTCGCGGGTGATAACGCGATTCACCAACTTGGTAGCGTCCTTGCCTTCCACGATGTACTTGTACAGCGGCGTGATATCGATCAGGGCAGCGGCATCGCGGATAGCGTTGTACTCGTGCTCATGGTGCACCTCATAGCTGCTGACCGTGTAAAAGCCTGACCATTCGCGGTAGTTCAGGCTGTGGCAGAGGGCGAAGGTGCGATCGTGAAATGCGGTACCAACAGGCAAGAGGAAACTCCAAACAGAGAAGTGGCTGACGGAATGATTATAAACTTGACTCTGCATGCGTGATGTTCCCAACGTGGCGGCGAAGGCTACGCAGACAAGGGAATCCCCAAGCGGTGCGTTCGCTCCGGTATAACTCGTGTTATACTGAACGAATGAAGACAGCTATTTCGCTTCCCGACGATCTCTTTCGCCGGGCCGAAAGTGCAGCCCGCAAGCTGAAGATGTCGCGCAGCCAGTTGTATGCAAATGCGATTGCGGAATTCCTTGAGCGACGCCGGAGCAGCAAAATCACAGAGAGGCTTAATAAAGTCTACTCAAAAGAACCATCGGAACTGGATCCAGCATTGCAATCCGCACAAATACGCTCTCTTGAAAAGGATAGCTGGTAACCGCCGTGACCCGCGGCGAGATTTGGTGGGCTGACCTTCCGGAACCCCGTGGTTCGGAACCTGGTTTCCG
>DASXJO010000825.1:0-2341 GCA_036497385.1 Candidatus Angelobacter sp.
AATAATTGGGAATGAAGCGAACGTGAGCCGGTGGCTTTCGATTTTTGCCGTCGGCGGCAGCTCAGCGGCAACCCTGGCGACCGCTGAATCCACTAGCTGGAGCGTCTGGAACATGTCCACTTGCCAGTTGAAAAAGAGGTCGACTTCCGCCGAGCCCCGGCTGGTAATGGAACGGACCGTTTCCAGTCCTTGCACGCTGTTCACGGCCTGTTCTACGGGACGCGTAATAGTGACCATCATTTGATCGATGGGCATTACGCCGTTATCAATGCCGATTACGATGCGGGGAAAATCTGTGGAAGGAAAAACCGAAACTGGAATGTTGAACGCCTGGTACGCGCCGACCAGAGCAATAACTATGATCAGAAAGATAACAGAGCTGGAATTGTGAGCAAACCACTGCCGCTTGGGCGTTACAGCCTTCTCGTCAACATGGTTTGTGACCTTGGGTTCATCCGCCATCTCGGCTAGTCCTTTGATCCGCTTTTGCTGCTGGCTTTCGATTGCGCGGCTTTCTTGTTGCCGCCATCAGGCTTGGCTTTGGAATCATTCCTGGCAGATGGCTTACTCTTCCCTGATTTCGCATCATCAGACTTCGCCGCATCACCGCCGGCTTTGCCTGACTTTTCATCATCATCTTTTTCTTTATCTTTAGCGCCTTCCCCTGCGGATTCGCTCTCCGGCTTTTCGATTTTGACTTTCGTCTTGTCCGGCAGCCCGTACGCTCCCTCGGTCACCACTATTTCTCCTGGTTTTAAACCGGAAACAATCTGTACCTGTTGGCCTGTAGCAATGCCTGTTTTCACGTCACGGCTGCTCGCCTGGTTTTGTGAGTCGACCACCATTACCTGGGCTGCGTCACCTTTGGCATTGAGCAGCGCGGCGGCGGGAATCACCAATGCGTCTTTGACTGTCTGCGCGGTAATGGCAATTTGCGCCGTGGTTCCAGGACGCAACTGCTGGTTCGCATTTGGCGCCTGCACCCAGACCTCAACCGTAGTGCTGTTTGGATCAAGCGCCGGGCTGATCAGAGAAACTTTGCCGTTAATTGGCTGTTCCAATCCTGCCAGTGAAATTGTGGCGGCGTCACCCTTCTTGAGCTGAAGCGCGTCACTCTGGGGAATGTGCGCTTTGGCGATGACCTGCGAGATGTCCATCACGGTGAGCAGAGGCGTTGCAGTGGAAGCCATTTCACCTGGATAAAGCGGACGGTCAGTGATAAAACCTGTAATGGGGCTGCGCACTTCAGAATAGCTAAGCTGCGCTTCAGAATTCAGCAGCTTTCCTTTTGCAGACGTGAGCTGCCCATTCGCCGTCTTAATGGCTCCCTGCTTGCCGACCGCGTTTAATCCTTCCAGATGTTTCTTGGCTATGTTGTAAGCACTCTTGGCCTGGGCCAGTGATACGGCTGCGGCATCCAGATCTTTGCGTGGCAATGCACCCTGTTTGAAAAGGTCCTGGCGGCTGTCATAAAGCTTTTGCTGTGCATCCAATTCCTGCTGCGCTGTCTGCAAGTCAAGCTCGGCCTTTGCATTCTCTTCCGGTAAAGTGGCACCCATAGTGGTGCTGTAAGCGGCTTGAGCCTGCTCGTAAGCGCCTTTGTTATCGAGTGCGGCGGCGGAGAGATCGCGATTCTCAAGCGTCGCCAGCAACTGTCCCTGCCGCACCTTTTGCCCGCGCACCACATAGAATTTCTTCACCGGCGCGCTGATTTTTGGCGTGATTGCCGACTGGGCCACAGGAAAAATGATGCCTTCGGTGTTCACCACGCGGGAGATCTCGGTGGTCGAGGCGGGCGCGGCCTGGACGGTTACTTCCGGCGCTTCTTCTTTTTCGCCTTTACCGCAACCTGTCCCGAGGAAAATAGCCAGCGCCACTGCAATGAGCGAGATTACGCGGCCAGCATTACGCTTTTGTCTGTCCATAGAACTGTGAAATTAAGACCTGCGGCTTAAGAGCTGTGACTTAAGACCTGTGGCTTACATTGTACCCGTTAGAGTTTGCAGGTTCGCTATTGCGGTACGCGCCCGGACTTCGCCGTCACTAAATGCATTGCGGGCCGTGGTGAGCGTATTCTGCGCGTCCACCACTTCCAGCACTGTCGATTCCCCACCCTGATAACGCAGAATTGTCAGCCGCAGGCTCTCTGCTGCCAGGTCGGCTGAGCTCTTCAGCAAATCAAGTTCGGCATGCGCGGCCTCGGCTTCGGCATATAGCTCGCGCATGTCCGCCTGGAGTTTGCGCTGCGCCATGGTCAGTTCGCGCTGTGCCTGCTTGCGTCTCAGGTTGGCCTGCACAATTTTGCTGCGAGTCGCGCCCCAGTTCCATATGGGGATGTTCA
>DASXJO010000826.1:0-4236 GCA_036497385.1 Candidatus Angelobacter sp.
CGGGAGATCGGGCGGTCCGGTGATTCGGGTTCAAATTATCCAATTATCCAATTACCAAATTACCCAATTACCAATTTCCTCCGTTTCCTCCTTTCCTCTGTGTTTCAAAGGTTTTGCCTTTGCTCATTGCTGATTGCTGACTGCTGATTGCTGATTGCTAATAACTCTTCGGCAGCCCCAGCACAAAATGCCCAATAATATTGCGCTGGATCTCTGACGTACCCGCTTCAATCGTGTTGCCGCGTGTTCTCAAATACCCGTAAGCCCACATGCCATTGTCGATAGCGTGTTCGTCTCCGGCCTCAAGCTGTCCGTATGGGCCCATCACTTCCTGTGCGACCTGCTGGAAACGCTGGTTCAATTCGCTCCAGAAAATCTTCTGGATTGAGCCTTCTGGTCCGGGCACGCCCGTGGCATTGATGCGGCTGAAGGCGCGCATCTGGTTGCAACGCATGACTTCAATCTCCGCATAACACTGCGCCAGCTTCTGCCGGATCACCGGATCTTCAGCCGCGGGCCGCCCATTACGCTCCGTCGTTTTTGCCAGGTCGATCAGCCGCTCCATATTTCTGCGGTACGTAATCTGCAAGCCCGCGCCAAATGTTCCGCGCTCATGCATGAGCGTTCCCATGGCAACGCCCCAGCCCTCATTCACCTTGCCGACCACATTTGTCACCGGTATGCGCACATCATGGAAAAAGAGTTCGTTGAATTCCGTTTCGCCGGTCATCTGGCGCAACGGACGCACTTCAACTCCCGGCGTCTTCATATCCACCAGCATCACTGTGAGGCCTTTGTGTTTGGGAACATCAGGATCGGTGCGGACCACCAGCTCGCACCAGTGCGCGGCCCAGCCGTAGCTGTTCCAGACTTTCTGGCCGTTCACGACGTAGTGATCACCATCTAGTTTGGCTTCACAGCGCACATTGGCCAGGTCAGAGCCCGCGTCCGGCTCGGAAAATCCCTGGCACCAGATTTCTTCAGCGCTCAGGATCTTAGCCAAGTGGCGCTTCTTTTGCGCTTCAGTGCCAAAAGCGATAATCGTGGGACCAATAATGCCCAAGCCCAGCACATTCGCCAGGGGCGGCGCCTGGGCCAGCGCCATCTCCTGCCAGAAGATCACCTGCTCCATCAGGCTGGCGCCGCGGCCGCCATATTCTTTGGGCCATGAGATTCCGGCCCAACCGCCTTCATAGAGCTTCCGTTGCCAGCGCTTGAGATATTCAAAGCGTGACTCCATCGACTCTTCTCTGCGCTCGTCCCAATCCGTGGGAGCGTTGCCGGCCAGCCATGTGCGCAATTCGTCGCGAAACTTGATTTCATCGGGGCTAAGATTCAGGTCCATAAGTCCTCCCACATACTGCTTGAGCAGCTACCGGCTCCAAGCCGGACGAGCAAAAGCTCGTCAGCGCATTGCCACTTTAACGCGTTGCCGGTTTCTGAACGGCCATTCATTTTGGCAGACAAGTGTACATCGTTATCACTGTCGCTAACGAGCCGTTTCTTTCACCATATGAATTATGGGCAGCGTGATGTCACCTTCCAACGGGACTTCCAGCCGTTCCACGGCAACATAGCCTCTTTGCTGGAAAAGTTTTGCTCCCGTCAGCGTGGCTCCCATTTCAAAGCGCGTAAAACCGGCCGCGCGGGCCGCCGATTCGCAAGCATCCAGCAACAGGGTGCCAATTCCCCGACGTGCCCAATCAGGATGGATAAAGAATGCGCGGATCTTCGCAGCATCGGTTTCAGGATCAAGCAAGTCGTCCTGGCGATCTCGCCAGCGATCGCCGCCATAAAGCGTTTTTCGTTTACTCCAACCGCCGCAGGCAACAATCACCGGATTCTTCTGTGAACGTATTTTCTGTGAGTCCGCAGGAACGGCCTCAACCAGCAGATAAGTGCCGTCATTCACGAGTTGGCTGTCAACACCAAGAACCGTCTTGAGCGCGCTGTCAATTTGCGGGGGCGAGTAATCGCCGGATTGCAACGTCCGCACTGAAACGTCGATCAACTCGCGCAGGACCGGGATGTCACTCGAAACGGCAGGCCGAATTGCGAAGGCTGTAGACATTTAAGCGAGTAAATTCTACCTAAAAACAAAAACGGCCCTTGCAGGCCGCGTTTGCAACGAGTGTTTTTTATTTGCTTCCTTCTTTGCCGCGTTGCTTGCCTTTCGGCAACTGACAGCTTCTTATTTCTTTTTTCTTTCCTTGTAAGTCGTCTCAATCTTGCCGCCGATGGCTTGCAGCATGGCCTTCACATCATTGGCGTGCGGACCGTCGGGAGCAAGTTGAAGATATTTGTTCAGAGCTTCAGACGTGCCGGCAGGCGCCTGCAATTTGCCATCTTTATCCAGTTTGCTGTCGCCCACCATCAGCGATCCTTTGATGAAATAGGCGTCAGCCCTGTTGGGATCGGCTGCAATCGCTTTATCGCACGCAACCAGCGCGCCCTGCGTATTGCCGGCGTTGTACTGGGTAGCGCAGATATTGAAGTAAGCGGTCCCCGGATTCGGATCCATAGAAGCGGCCTTGGTATAAGCGTCAATCGCTTTGTCATTCTGTTTCAACTTCAGATAGGCATTGCCCTCATTCGTGAGCATCTGGGACACGCCGGCCTTGGCCTTGGCGGGATCAGCCTTGGGATCGGTCTTAGTGGCATTCTCCGCCAACGGAATGGCCTTTTCATAGGTTGCCACGGCTTGATCGAACTTTCCCTCACTGAATTGCGCGTTGCCCAGGGCCTGCTGGTAGTCCCAGCGATTCGGATTCATCGCTATCAATTTCGTCAGGATCGGTTCAGCTGTTGCCCAATCTTTGGCTTGCAAAGCAGGGTTTAACTGCGCAATCAAGGTATTTTCGCCGACTGCCTTTTCCCGCTCCGCTTTCAGCTTCTCCAGCTCTTCTTTGCTGGGTCCTGCCTGGTTGCCGCTCGTCATTTCCACTGACAGGTCGTCTTCGGCCCCACCTTCGGCCTGGACCCGGACCTGGACTTTAAAGTGCTTTTGCCCGGCGGTGACCTCCTCCTGATAGACGCCTAAAGGAATGCCTATTCCCGAGAACTGGCCATTCTTGTCGGTCTTCATCTTGAAAGTCCTGCCATTATCGACACTGGTCAGGGTAATTTGCGCGTCTGGCACCGGCTTGCCGCCATCCGTAACTTTACCCTGGACCTTACCTGTGGTGGCTTGGGACCAGCTTGTTGAAACAGCGGCCAGGGAGAGCACCATCAACATCACTGGATACATAAGTTTCATTTTCATTGTTTTTCGAGCCTCCGGCTTCAACCTGAATCTTGAAATTTAACGCCCTGCCACTTTTTGCAAATGCTCTGGTGGCAAATAAGAAATCGGGTCCTGCGTTTTAGCTTCAGCAAAAGCGCGCCGCCGCAGCACGCAACTCTCACACACGCCGCAAGCTGTATCTTCGCGGCTATAACACGACCAGGTCAAATCGAACGGAGCGCCCAGCTCAGTCCCCAGGCGCACGATCTCAACCTTGCGCAGGGCGATCAGCGGTGTAACCACCTGAATCCTGCCTTCAGCGGTGCCGGCTTTGATCACCGAGTTGAACGCTCGATAATACTCAGGACGGCAATCAGGATATCCTGAACTGTCCTGCTCTACCGCGCCGATATAGATCTTTTCTGCTCCCAGCACTTCCGCCCAGCTTACTGCCGCCGCCAGGAAATGCGCATTGCGAAAAGGAACATACGTGACAGGTATCTCGGTGCCAATTTCCTTTCCGGCCACCGGCACTTCAATGTCCTGATCCGTCAGGGCAGACCCGCCGATGATGCCCAGCGCCTCATTCCTGATCGCCAGTCGCCGCTTGATGCCCAGATAATCGCAGATCCGCTCAAATGCCCAACGCTCACGCTCGGCTGTGCGCTGCCCGTAATTCACGTGCAGGGCCGCGGCCTGGGTATCTCGTGCGGCAAGCGCGGCGCAGACACAGGAATCCATGCCTCCACTCAACAACACTACCGAGCGCGGTTTTTCGCCTGCCAAAATAAACTCCTGCTGTGCGGATGTCTAATTTTCAGATGGCCCGGCAGCCAGAATAGCTGCCCAATCTATTCTTAATTATCGCAAAACTTCAGTGTTCATGCCGGGTTGCAGCCGCCCATTCAGACGCCCTTGGTCGCGGGCTCCCATATAAATTTATGCATCTGCAGGCCCAGGCGAACGTTCAGTCCGTCTGCCAATATCCACTCCGCCAAAATGCGAGGATCAAG
>DASXJO010000827.1:0-3476 GCA_036497385.1 Candidatus Angelobacter sp.
CTTAAGCTGATCCACTAGCCAAGAAATAGGTCTCATGCCGAGCAATATTAAGGTCCTGCTGGTCGATGACAATCCCATGGTTTTGGAGATGTTGCGGCAGGCCCTTGCGCATTTTTCAACCGTCCAGCCTATGAGTGACGCTGCCGACGCGCTGCTGAAAGCCATTGAAGACAAGCCTGACCTGATCATTGCCGACTATGCCATGAACGGCATGGATGGCCGGCAGTTGTTGCAGAAAATCAAGAGCCGCAATGCCAGCGCTGTAATTCCCGTAATCCTGATGGCCAGCAAGGTTGATATCAATGAGAAGCTTAAGACCGTCCAGGATACGGTGGAAGATTTTATTGAGAAGCCGTTTTTCCTGAAGGAAGCCGCTGCCAGAATCAAGAAGGTCGTCGACAAGATCTCTTTGGAAAAGATGGCGCGTGAGGCCCCTGGAGAATCAGTGCTGCGCGGAAGTCTGGCGCAGATGAATGTGCTGGACCTGTTGCAGTCGCTGGATATGGGCCGCAAAACCTGCGCTCTCACGCTCACCAATAATGGCGATCAGTGCAAAATGTATTTCACTGAAGGCCAGATCAACCATGCTGTCTATGGCGATCTGAAGGGCGATCCCGCGGTGTACAAGGTGCTCACCTGGACGGCCGGAACTTTTGAAATCGACTTTGCCGGCAGCAGCAGCGAGCAGACAATCACCCAGTCTTCGCAAGGTATTTTGCTGGAAGGCCTGCGACTGCTCGATGAAGCGAATCGCGACACCGAAGAAAACGTTCTGGAAGCCTGAAATGGTGACCGCCGCATCCGCCAAAACCGCCGCTGTGCTGACTATCAGCGACTCATCCCATGTTGGAAAACGCCAAGACGCATCCGGGCCGGCGATTGTGCGCGAACTTGAAGCCGCAAATTTCAAGGTGATTCATACTTCCGTGTTGCCCGATGAGAAAGATGCGATTGCAGCGCGCTTGATTGAATGCAGTGAACTCACGCGCCTGGTGGTGACTACAGGAGGCACAGGGATTGCCGCGCGGGACGTTACCCCAGAAGCCACGCTGGCAGTGATTGAACGACGCATTGTTGGTGTAGAAGAAAAGATGCGACGGGAAGGCGCTAAGAAAACGCCGTTTGCGGCCTTGAGCCGCGGCGTTTGCGGCGTACGGGGAAAAACGCTGTTCCTGAATTTGCCCGGAAGCCCTGTGGCTGCGGTCGAGTCATTGCAGGCAGTGATCGAAATCCTGCCGCACGCGCTGGAATTGCTGGATGGCAAAACGGAACATTGAGCAGGAAAGAATATTCGCCGCAGATTTGCGCAGACAAGCGCAGATCAGGAAAAGCTGGCCGCGAATTTTCGCGAATTCACACGAATCGAGCTAAAACCATAATGGTTCGTGTATGTCGCGCCTTGATTTTTATCTGAAAAAATCTGTGGCTGACTGGTTGGCAAGTTGCATCGACATGGGGGCGTGGCCGGCTTGCGCGCCGAGCCGCCGGCGATAGGCGCAGAAGAATCTCACCACATAGTGAAATCTTAAGCGGTTTGGAGCGAAGCGACAGAAATACTAGGCGTCCGCCGTCACTTCCGGGAACTTCAGCTTGCTCTTGGAAAGCGCCTTGTTGAGCATGTCTTCAATTTCCGCTTCGTCCACATTTTTGGACATGGCCAGCTCGGTGACCAGAAGATAGCGGGCGCGATCCAGCATCTTCTTTTCGCGGAAAGAAAGCGGCTTATCTTTAGCCAGAAGCAGCAGGCTTTTCAGCACGATGGCCACTTCCAGAAGCGAGCCGGTGCGCATTTTGTCGGAATTTTCCTTGAAGCGGAATTTCCAGTCGGTATGGTTATCGCATTTCCCGTCCACCAGGAAGGTGATAATCTTCATGACTTCGCCGTTCTTGACCACCGGGCGCAGTCCCACCATGCCAACATTGTTGAAAGGGACTTCCACTTTCAGGCTGCTGGCTTTAATTTTTAGGAGATAAAATTTGTGGACGTTCGGGCCTATTGTGCGGCTGCTGATCTGTTCAATTACCCCGACTCCGTGATTCGGATAAACTACTTTGTCGCCTATTGCAAAGTTCAGTTGACCATTCATTGAACACCTAGATGGGACATTTTGCGGGGGAACTCCAAACAGAAAACATTATAAACTTTTTAACAACATTTATCAACAATCATTCTGTTCAGCAGCTACTTGGCTGGAAAAAAATCAGATACGGCCCCTTTTGGGCTGTTAACGTATTCAGGCTGAAAGGTTTATAATGGGCCTTCGCAACCCGCCGATTTTGCGCCAGAGGGAGTAATCTTCCGCTAATATGCCGGAACATATCAAAAAGAAGCTGGAAGAAGAGATTCGCCTTCTGGAACATGAGCTCACACACGAGCTGCCCAAAGAGATTAAAAAGGCCGTCGCCATGGGCGACCTCAGCGAAAATGCCGAATATCACATGGCCAAGCAGCGCCAGGAGTTTGTAAACGCCCGCCTGGGACAACTGAAAAAACGCATGGCTGAGCTGGCTTTGGTGAATATGACTAATATCCCCAAAGATCGCGTCGCGTTTGGCTCCAAAGTCAAAGTCTTTGACAACACCAAGGAAGAAGAAATCGTCTACACATTGGTGACCAGCGAAGAGACTGACGTGACCAAGGGGCTGATCTCCACAACTTCACCAATCGGAAAATCCTTGATGGGTAAAAAGGTAGGCGACATGGCCACCGTTGTTACCCCGAACGGCAAGCGCGAACTGGAGGTCCTGCAGCTGACCACCATTCACGACGAGGCTTCATGACCTGGACGGGGGCGTTTGGAAGAGCTTGCCGCGTTCTGCTGTACGCGATTGTTCGCGGTCTTGCGCTTACCCGAATCTCCCCCAATGTGCTGACCTTCCTTGGACTGGTCATCAACACCATTGCAGCCATTCTTTTTGGCTACGCCAATACCAATAATTATGGCCGGCTCTTTCCTTATGCCGGACTGGTGATTATCGGCGCTGGAATTTTTGACATGGTAGATGGCCGCGTGGCGCGCGCTACGGGACAGGTCACCACTTTCGGCGCGTTTTTTGATTCCGTCATCGACCGCTATAGCGACGTCGCACTCTTCTTCGGACTGCTGGTTTACTACGCTCGCGGCAATCATTTCTTTTATCTCGTGCTGGTCGCATTCGTGATGGTCAGCTCCGTCATGGTGAGTTATACGCGGGCCCGAGCGGAATCGCTGATAGGTTCCTGCAAGGTTGGGTTCATGGAACGTCCGGAGCGCGTGGTGCTGGTGATTATCGGCGCGCTGTTTGCCCGTTGGGGTGCCATGGCGCCAGTTCTTTGGGTGCTGGCAGTATTTTCCACCACCACCATCATTCATCGCATCACCTATACCTATCAGCAGACGCGGATCATCGATTTAAAGGCCGCGGAAGAAGCCGCTCAGTCGGCAAAAGCTGAAGCAGGTAAACCACAGGCCGCTAAAGGCAAAGGCCCACAGCAG
>DASXJO010000828.1:0-1761 GCA_036497385.1 Candidatus Angelobacter sp.
TCTCATTCTTCCGGCTTCACTCCATGCTCCTTCTTCATTCGCCAGCCTCTCCAGCAAGCCCACATACGCCCCAAACATCTTTCCTATCAGCCCTTCTGGGAACATCTCCTCAATCACATCCCAGTTCAATACCAGCTCACCATCTCTTTCCGATAGTTGATTGTCCAGATAGGTCTGCGGCGTTTGCGTTATGCCAGAGACAAGCTCCGCCGGGAACGGCATATCGAATTTGGCATTGCCCGTGTTCAGAGCCAGGGTGCTGGTAAGCACCACCGGCATAGCTGCGCTAAGTCTGTCATCGCGCCGCCACGCCAGTTCGCGTAATACCTCAATGCCGTGGAAGTATGGATGGTCCAGCCCTTCAACCAGCGAATGCTGCAGTGCCACGGCATTTGCCTGGAAACTATCGGTGGTCCACTCCACGGGAACGAGCGTGAGTGACGTGAAGTCGCCAATCAGCGATGCTACCTGCGGATGCATGGGCAAACGATTGAAAGTGGTTAGATTCAGCGTAAAATCCGGAGTCTTGCTCCACCAGGCAAGAACCCGAGCGTAAGCTGCAAGCAGAAGGCTGGAAGGAGTCAGCCCGCTAGTGACAGCGCGCTGTTGCAGTCTCTGCCAACTGGCTGCCCCAATAACCTTGCGGTGCCGTGTGAATTGCGCGCCAGCCGGAGCTTCACGTCCCAATAACGGAAGTTCCGGAGAAGGAGGCAAAGTTTCGATTCGACGCAGCCAGAAATCGCGTGAGCGCTGATACAAGGCCGATGACTTCAGGCGTTCTTCGGCCAACACATAATCCCGGAAACTAATATCGAAGGGGACCAGCTCAGTGCCGGGGTCACGATACAAGCGGGCCAGTTCACGCGTAAGAAGGCCGATGCTTCCAGCATCCAGGATCATCACGTCAAGACCAACATGCAGCCGGGCCGATCCGGCGGGAAGCTGCTCAATGCGTATATCGAACAGTGGCCACACAGCGGGATCAAAAATGTAATGCGACATTTCCCCGCGAATTTTTTTAATCTGAAGTTGCGCTTCTGACGGCGCACAGTTCGTAAGGTCTAAAACCGAAATCTGATACGGCGGAACACTGGGTAATATTTTCTGAAGGCCATCGGGGCCAATGACGGCGCGCAACATATCATGACGGCACACCAGTGTTTGTATAGCCTGCTCGAGACGGGCGACATCGACTTCACGGGCATCAAATTCCAGGTAAATGTGGGCTGACGTGCCGCCCAATTCAAATCCCTGTCGACGGCCTATCCAATAGGCTTGCTGAATGGCGGCCAGCGGAAATTCCGCATGAAGATTCGCAGCATCGTGAATGATTGTTGGCAAGGACTCATAAGTTGATTCGCCGCTCTTCCGAGCAATGATCCAGTCAGCCAGCCCTGCCACGGTCGGCGACTCATACAGAGCACGCAATGGCAAATCTGTTTTGAGAGCGGCACGAGCGCGCGCTGTGGCGAGCGTGGCTGAAAGCGAGTGCCCGCCCATTGCAAAAAAATTCTCATGGATTCCAATGTTTTTGCGCCTGAGCACTTCAGCCCATATCTCCGCTAGAATGATCTCTGTCTCATTACGCGGAGCTATGTAGGGTGCAGTGAAACCGGGTTCGGCGTCGGGAGTGGGAAGGGCCTTGCGGTCCAGCTTGCCGTTGGGTGAAAGCGGTAAACTCTCCAGCCTCATCATCGCCGAGGGCACCATGTATTCCGGCAACCGTCTTTGCAATTCCACTCGCAGCTCGCTCAATCCCAG
>DASXJO010000829.1:0-8160 GCA_036497385.1 Candidatus Angelobacter sp.
CAAGCTTCGGATCGAACACGTCTATCAGCTGAACGAAGCGGCCCAGGCGCATCGTGATTTGGAAGCGCGCTCGACAACTGGCAAATTGTTGATCGCTTTTGATCACGTTCATGAGCGTATCAGCATGAAGGGTCAGATTGCGCGTCCCCAGGTACCTGAGTATTTTCTCTCTGAAGCCACTGGAGTTCATCGTCAGCCAGCGTAGCTACGATCGCGAACGCTCCAAGTATTGCCGGTCTGGCACAATGCCTCGGCGTGGGCGCGACCGCAATTGGAGCAAACTCCGGTGGAACGAATGGCTCTACGGGACTGACCGTGCAGTAGACAGAACCCGCTCACAAGTAGAAAAGCCCCATCTGCTGGCGAATAGCGAGCCGATGGGGCCCGCATTTTGGGCGACAATGATAGTCCATCCGAGATAAGCATCCGGTAGATCCCGCACCACCTGCACTTCGCGATTTGGTTCGGCACGAGAATGCCTCGTGAGTTCTGCGTCAGGGGGAAGGGCCATCCGGCCGCCAAACAGGGGATTTTCGTCGAACCGTTTTCAGGATCAGCAATATAATGTACTGATTCGGTTATGTTAGAGATCCGGCTGAACAACGTTCTGTTGACGGGGGAGGCTGAGCATATAAGCCAAGAAGGCCCAAAGCCGCATCAAGGTACAAAGCCGGTCCTCATTTCCCTTCTTGCTGTTTTTGCTTTGAGCGCTTTTGTCGGCTGTCATCGCACGGTTGCGCGCCGCCTGGACTTCAATCAAGACGTGCAGCCAATCCTCGCGAATCGCTGCTTCAGTTGTCATGGTCCAGATCCGGAGATGCGAAAGGCGAATCTTCGCCTTGATCTTGCGGAATGGGCGCTGAGGAAACGTCCGAAGCATCCCGACGCGATTGTTTCCGGGCATCCGGAGAAGAGTGAACTAGTCAAGCGGATCGAATCCAAAGATCCACATTATCTTATGCCGCAAAGCGCCCAGGGCGAGGCGAAGCCCTTAAGCGCAGCAGAAATTGCTACCCTCAGGGAGTGGATCCGTCAGGGGGCAGTTTACCGGCCGCATTGGGCTTTCGAAGCCCCGGTGCGTGCGCCGGTTCCCGCGCCACAAACCGAAGCCACATGGGCGAAGACGCCCATTGATAACTTCATCCTTGCAAAGTTGGAACGAGCGGACCTTCATCCCACTTCTGAGGCTGACAAGGCAACTCTTATCCGACGCGTCACCCTCGATCTCACCGGCCTGCTGCCTACTCCCGAAGAAGTCCGCACATTCGTAAATGACAGCTCAGCCAACGCCTACGAACATCTGGTAGACGGACTTCTGGCGCGGCCCACATTCGGGGAGCAGCGCGCTCGGTACTGGCTCGATTACGCGCGCTATGCCGATACGTACGGGCTGCACTTCGATAATAGCCGCGATATCTGGCCTTATCGCGATTATGTGATCCGCTCATTCAACGCCAACAAGCCCTTCGATCAGTTCGCCATCGAGCAAATCGCCGGCGATTTACTGCCCATGAAGAACCTCGACCCATTGATCGGCAGCGGATATGTGAGATTGGGCGTCAGCAGTAATGAAGGCGGGACGATCACGGAGGAGTTGCGCGTCAACATCGCCCGGGAGCGCACAGAAGCATTCGGTGCGACATTCATGGGGCTTACTGTCGGTTGTGCGGTATGTCACGACCATAAGTTCGATCCAACCACGCAACATGATTTTTACGCTCTCAGCGCCTTCTTCAACAATATTGACGAGAAGCCTTTTAACGACGATCGGCCGGTATGGGCGCCGGTTGTGCGCATTCCGAAAGCTCAAAACCGGGATTTCTATAACCGCGTCCTGGCACAGCGCTCCACTCTTCAAAGCAAAATTAACGAGATGCACCGCAACAGCCATGACCTGGTCGCCGGATGGCTTGCTTCCCACAACAACGCTCCTCGCGCAGTTGCCACGAATGGTCTTGTCCTACGCCTTCGTCTCGACGAAGGCAGCGGGGAAGAATTAAGAAACAGCGCACCAAACGCGAATCCAGCCGGTTTCCATACGAGTACGCTGAAAGGTGAATGGGGCGAGACCACTTGGCTATGGCCGGATTTCCGTATGCAGTCCAGTACGCGCGTGATCCTGGATCAGACCGGCGATTATGACGCAAACCAAGCCTTCTCTTCCGGAGGCTGGTTTATGTTCCGCTCCGCGCCATTTCATCCGGGAAGTTTTGGCACCCTCATCTCGAGAATGGATTCTACGAAGCACGACCGCGGCTGGGAGCTTTCAGCCGAAGATGGATTCCTAAGCGTGGCATTAGTAAACCAGGTATCGAAGGACCCAATTCTGGGCGAGCGGGCAAAAAGATCAACAAAAGAGGGACAGCAAGAGAAGAGACCCGAAGCCAAAGAACCGTTCAACTATCCCTCTCCGCAAGACCTGAGCAAGAAAGATCTGGCCCCCAACAAACCGCCTGAACAAAAGAAGGCGGAGGAAGCAGCGGCCAAAAAGGATAAAGCCCAAGCGAAAACAACACAAAAGCCAAAGACAGAAGGGCCGCCGAAGGATGCGACTCCGAATGTTGCGATCCGCGTCGTGTCCGTGACTCCGTTACCTCTGGACGGCGCATGGAAGCATATCTTTTTCACCTACGACGGATCAGGCCACGCGTCAGGAATAAAGATCTTTGTCAATGGAAACCCGATCGCAAGTCGAGTTGTCAGCGATAACCTCGCCAAGGCAACGATCCGCACTCAAGCTCCCATGCAACTTGGTTGGCGTAACCCGGAAGAGCATCCCGCCAAGGAAGCCCGCTATCAGGATATCCGGCTGTACGCACGCGCTCTTGGCCCAGATGAAGTCGAGCGGCTTCCGTTTGAGGATTATGCTGCGGAAATTGCATCGCATCCCACTTCCCAGTGGACGGCGGACCAATGGCACGTGATGAGCGAGTTCTACCTCAATCATGTGGATCCTTCCTATCAGGCAATTCAGCGCTCGATACCTCACCTCGACCGACAGCTGGACTGGTTCTCAATGGGCGGCGATCTGACGCAAGTCTCCTGGGAGAAAACTTCGCTCGCCTATGCGCATGTGTTGACGCGCGGCGTTTACACCGCCCGCACCGAGCGTGTGGAGGCCAATACTCCGCACTTTCTTCCGCTGCTTCCTTCTGGTGAACCTCTCAACCGGCTAGCCTTGGCCAAATGGACTGTGAGTTCTGCAAACCCGCTCACCGCACGTGTGACCGTGAACCGAATGTGGTACGAGCTGTTCGGAACCGGCATTGTCGAAACTACCGAAGACTTTGGCATCATGGGCCAGAGGCCCACTCATTCCGAACTGCTTGACTGGCTCGCTGTCGAATTCCGGGAGAGCGGATGGAACATCAAGCATATGTACAAGCTGATGGTCATGTCGGCAGTATATCGGCAGAGCGCAAAATCGAATCCACAACAGCTCGC
Source organism: Candidatus Angelobacter sp. (assembly GCA_036497385.1). GTDB lineage: Bacteria > Acidobacteriota > Terriglobia > Terriglobales > Acidobacteriaceae > Angelobacter. Next base: position 3,445 of record DASXJO010000829.1, read on the forward strand.
CAAGGATCCCAGGAATTTGCTCTTGTCACACGGGCCGCGGTTCCGCATGGACGCGGAAATGCTCCGCGACATCGCGCTCCAGTCGAGCGGCCTACTTATAGAGACGATCGGCGGCCCCAGCGTGAAGCCCTACCAACCGCCCAATATCTGGGAAGAGGTGAGCTACCCGACGAGTGACACGCTGCACTACGTGCAGGACCATGGAGACGCGCTTTATCGGCGCAGCATGTATACATACGTGAAACGCATGGCGTCGCCACCCAACATGGATGCATTCGATGCACCCATGCGGGATGTGGTGTGCACCCGCCGCCAGCGCACAGACACACCGCTTCAGGCTCTTGAGACCATGAACGACGTTCAGTGGGTGGAAGCGGCCCGAGTCCTGGCGCAACGCGTGATTCACGAGGCCGGTCTGGACACTCACCAACGGATCAACCGCATGAGCGAGCTTCTGCTTGCGCGTGATCCTTCGGCGCCAATGGCGGCGGCCCTCGAGACTTCCTTGCAAAAAATGCAGCAGCATTTTGCAAAGGACCCCAAAGCCGCCCATTCTCTGGTGGAGATTGGCGAGAAGAAGCGTGATGAGCACATTCCCGAGCCGGAGTTGGCCGCTTGGACTATGGTGGCCAGTGAAATGCTGAATCTCGACGAGACCATTAACAAATGACTGGGGACCGATTATGAAGCAACATCCACTCTGTACTGACTGCGAAAATCCCGTGACTCCTCTGGATCTTCCTGTCCCTGCTGTGGTGAAGCGGGAGTGGGTAGCGATTGAGACGCGGCGGCGATTCCTGGGGCGGTCCGGGAAGGTGCTGGGGTGGGCGGCGCTGGCGGGAGTCTTCGGTGAAATGGGCCTGCGGAGCTCTGCCAATGGAGCAGAGCCCCAGGCAACCTTGGCGGAGGCGCACGACCCTCGTGGGTTGCCGCACTTTGCGCCGAAAGCGAAACGCGCGATCTACCTGTTTATGTCGGGCGGACCGCCGCAAATGGACCTATTCGATTACAAACCAGGTCTGGCTTCTCAGTTCAACAAGGACATGCCGGATTCTGTTCGCGGCAACCAACAATTGACGGGTATGACGGCAGGCCAGGCGCATTTCCCCATTGCTCCCTCGCATTGGCCTTTCAGGCAAAACGGTCAAAGCGGAACATGGATAAGCGACCTGCTGCCCTTCACCGCACGGATGGTGGACGAACTTACTATCATCAAAACAACGAACACGGATGCCATCAATCATGAGCCGGCAATTATGCTCATGAATACCGGCAACATGAACGCCGGCAAGCCATGCTTAGGCTCGTGGTTAGCCTATGGCCTGGGCAGCATGAACGACAATCTGCCGACATTTATTGTTCTTCAGACCAAAACTAACCCGAAGGAAAACAACCAGCCTGTCTCGTCTCGATTGTGGGGCAGTGGCTTTCTCTCATCAGAATATGCCGGCGTAGGTCTGAGGTCGGGGGCCGATCCGGTGCTTTATCTTGCCGACCCGGCCGGAGTGGATCGGGACGTGCGCCGCGAGATGCTAGACACTGTCGAACAGATCAATCGCCAGACCTTGGCCGAGGTGGGCGATCCTGAAACCAACGCACGCATTGCCCAGTACGAAATGGCATTCCGGATGCAGTCGTCGGTTCCGGAACTTGCCGATCTCAGCAAAGAACCGCAGTCCACGTGGGATCTCTACGGTCCAGAAGCCAAGCAGCCCGGAACTTTTGCTTATAACTGCCTGCTGGCGCGCCGAATGGCTGAGCGCGGGGTCCGCTTCACCCAGATTTACAAGCGCGGATGGGATGTTCACGGCGATGTTGTCGGAGTGCTGCCGGTCCTGTGCCAGGAAACAGATCGGGGTGCCTACGCGCTGGTCACCGATCTCAAACGGCGCGGGCTGCTCGATGACACGCTGGTGATCTGGGCGGGCGAGTTTGGACGCACCGTGTACAGTCAGGGTGGCCTGAGTCAGGACAACTACGGCCGCGATCACCATCCCCGATGCTTCACGACGTGGATGGCCGGCGGAGGCGTCCGGCCTGGCATAACCTACGGCGAAACTGACGCCTTCAGCTACAACGTGGTAAAGGATCCGGTGCACGTACGCGACTTCAACGCTACGATTCTTCATTGCCTCGGAATCGACCATAACAAGTTCTCCTACAAATTTCAGGGTCTCGATCAGAAGCTGACCAGTCCTGTCCCGGCCTTCGTAGTGCAGGGATTGCTGGCGTGAGCGCTGCTCAGAAGTTTGGCTTTGCGATACGAAGTCTGCGCATGCGATCTGTGCCGGCAAAATGGCTTTGTGTCCTGGGCGTAAGCGCAATGCTTGTGCTGTTCCCATTCGCCCTTCGACTCGATGGCCGGACGCATGCGGACTGGCTGCAGTTCCTCGGCCGCTTCCATCCTTTGCTCGTCCATCTGCCGATCGGCATGCTCGTGTTGCTGCCTTTTCTTGAGAGTGCCGGAACGACCCGGGCCGGCTTGCGTGAAGCTACCGGTTTCGTGCTGTACCTGACATTGGCCAGCTGTGCCATAACCCTTGGGCTGGGAATCTTGCTGGCGTACGGCAGTGGCGTCATGGGCGCAACCGTGACGCGTCACATGTGGGGCGGTATCGTCCTGCTTGTTGAATTGATGGTGTGGGCCACGGTGCGCCCAGCATGGATTTCAGGACACCTGCAGCGCGCGTATCCGGCGGTGCTCGCCATAACCTTGCTCACCCTGACGTGGACGGCCCACCAGGGCGGTTCACTCACTCATGGAAGCAACTACCTGACTCGCTATTTGCCGGCCCCGCTGAAGCGAATCTTCCCATCGGCATCGGCCGCCTCGGACGCTGCCTATGCCGGTTCAGTCTACACCCGCTATATTCATCCGATCTTTGATGCCAAGTGCGTTGCGTGCCATGGAGGAAGCAAGGAGCAAGCTGAATTGCGCCTCGACTTCTATGAGCTGTTGATGAAGGGAGGCAAGGACGGAGCTGTCATAAGGCCACGAGATCCAGATCACAGCTTGGTGCTGCAGAGAGTCACACTTTCCCCAAGTGACCGGAACTTCATGCCTGCCGAAGGGCGGACGCCGTTGGCGGCTGAGGAAATTGCAGTGCTTCGCGCGTGGATTCTCGCCGGCGCTTCCCCGACCGCGACCAGTATTCCAGGAACTGCCAGGGCTGAGGGCAATACGGACTTGCCGATTCAACCCGTGGGTGATTACGGCTCTTTGATCGATGAGATTCGTCAGATGCAGAGGTCGGAAGGTGCGAAACTGCTCCCAGTTTCAGCAAAGCCGTCCGATGGCCTGATTCTTAGAACAACGGATGTGGCCTCAACATTCGACGATGGACAACTCGCCCGGTTCCAACGATTCGCGCCTTTTATCGTAGAAGCCGAACTCGGTCGCACGGCGGTCAGCGACGCATGCTTCGATACACTAAGCAAGTTCGCGAACTTACGCGCTCTTCATCTCGAAGGCACCGCGATCACGGGACGAAGCCTGGCGAAACTCGCATCCCTCTCACAACTCACCTACTTGAACCTGAGTGGGACCAAGGTGACGACTGATGCACTGGCATCCTTAAAGGGCATGCCTAACCTGCATCACATCTATTTATTCGACACGCCCTCTGAGCCAGCCTCCGCAGACCCCAACAACCCTCTCGGGAGCACGCAATGACGAAAATGCATCGGCGCACATTTCTTGCCGCCGCAGGGATGACGGCACTCGCGCACGGGCAGGCGATTTCAGTCCCCTCGAAGTCCACCCCATTACCGGTTCAGCTCACCGGCAACGGGGAATGGACGTATGCGGTCGTATCCGGATGGGGAGCCTTGCCCCGGGGAACAATGTTCGGCGGCACGCACGGGGCGATAGCACAAGACAAGGCCGGAGATATTTACGTCAGCACCCAGAGCGAGACTGGGGTTCTGGTCTACAACTCCGATGGCCGTCTGCTAAGAAAGATTGCGAGATCGTACCCGGAGATCCACTCGATGGTCTTTGCCACCGAAAGCGGAAAAGAATACATATACGCCACTGTCCAGAAGGGGACTCCCCGGGAAAACTGGCTCGTTCTAAAGATGAAAACTGACGGCAGCGTAGTGCTCAAAATTACGGCGCCTCCGGAAGCCGGCTTCAAGACCCCCGATGAATGGCGCGTTACCGCTGCTCTGCCTACTCCGGAGGGATCTATATTTGTGGCGAATGGGTACGGGGATTCGCGCATCTTTCGCTTCGATAGGAATGGAAACTACAAAGCGAGCTACTCGGAAAAAGGCAGCGGCGAGGGTCAGTTGAATTGCAGCCATGGTCTGGCGCTCGACCTCCGTTACGATCAGCCGCTTCTGCTTGTTTGCGATCGAGAGAACCGGCGCTTGTCCTATTTTGATCTGGACGGCCGCTACGTGCGCACCGGTACGCAACATCTCCGGCGACCTTGCCAGGCAGCTTTTTACGGCGATTATGCAGTGGTCTCGGAACTGGAAGGACGCGTTACCATTCTTGACCGGGACAATGTTCCTGTGGCATTCGTTGGCGATAATCCGCAGAAAGCGCAATGGGCCAATTACGACGTTGATCCACGTGCGATTCAGGCCACCATGTTCAGCGCAGCCCACGGCTGCTACATAGACTCTGCGGCAAACATCTTCGTCTCCGACTGGAACCAGACCGGACGGGTCACCAAATTGTCGAGGGTCCGATGGAGTTGAGTGGCCTGA